>NZ_JBSSAG010000002.1:0-198234 GCF_054058395.1 Thermostichus sp. OS-CIW-26
TACTGTCGGTTAAGAGCGTCTCTTCAGCGCAAGGCCAGTAAGGGCACCCGCAGTTGCAGGCGGCGATGCCGTCAACTGCTGCAACGGCTGTCTGGCAAAGAGAGACGCTTTCAAGCTTGGGTGAACCACAGTATCGCTAAGCGCATCGTTAAAGCAGCTCAATCTCTTTCTGCCTGCATTGCCATTGAGGACTTAAGCGGCATTCGAGAACGCACCAATCAACACCCCCGCAGTCGTGAGGAGCGGCGGCGTAGCAATAGCTGGGCGTTCTACCAGCTGCGGCGGTTTATCGAATACAAGGCTGTGAGGGCGGGTGTCAAAGTGGTAGCTGTCCCTGCGGCCTATACCTCGCAGATCTGCCACAAGTGCCTGCGTATTCATCCCGACTCCGCTCAATCCTATCGCAAGGGTAAGCAGTTCAAATGCGGGCACTGCGGTTGGGAAGGGGATGCGGATTTTAACGGTGCGAAGGTGATTGCGCTTTTGGGGGCTGCTGTAAACCAGCCTAGAGGTTCGGGCCTGTTTTGTTCTCTGGTGGAGCAGAGCAGGCTCAGGGCTACTGAAAGCCCGCTCCGTACCGCTTTAGCGGTCGGAGTCGGGTAGTTTACATGGGAGATGAAACAGCTGGGCCAAGGCGATGGCTCCCAAGCCTACCCCCAGGTTGATCACCAAGAAGGCCAACAGCACGTGGCGCGCCTTAAGGGCTGCAAATCCGGTCACACTCGGCTCGGCAGGCCGTAGAGGGGGAGATCCAGACACAGAGGCAGAGATCGCGGTTTTCCCATTTTAGGTTTGGCGGGGATCCCCGTAGGTGGGCTGCTGTCACCTTCTCCGGGAGAGGATGAAGATCCTTTTCTGAAGGTTTGGCCGGCCTTTTCAAGCCCAATCGAGCAGGCCGGTGGCCGCCTCCAAGAGTCGCCAGGCTGAGCCAGCAAGTTAAGATGTGTTACGGAATCCGTTGGGGCATCTATGGGCGCAACACCGTCAACACCGGTAGTGACAACAGCAGCGAGGCAGCATAACTTGGGTTCCGCAGCGGCGGACTCTCCGGTTATGACCATCCCGCCAGCAAATCTGGGAGTGGCACCGGAGTTGAGCCTGCGTTATGACCCAGAACAGTTGGCCAAGCAATATCGAGGGCGCTGGGATCTGGTGGTGCGGCGCCTGTTTCAGTTGATCACCCCCTTTTTGGGCTTGTTGGCCTGGGTGTTTTGGGATCGCTGGCGGGGAGTAGAACTGAAGAATCGCCCGAAACATGCGGCCCGGCTACGGGAGATCCTCACGGAATTGGGGCCGACAGCCATCAAAATCGGCCAAGCCCTCTCCACCCGTCCCGATCTGGTTTCGCCCCTATTTCTGGAGGAACTGGCCAAACTGCAGGATGAGCTGCCCCCCTTTGACAATGCCATCGCTTTTGCCCTCATCGAGTCGGAAATCGGCAAACCCGTAGACAAAATCTTTCGAGAAATCAGCCCCGAGCCGATTGCCGCCGCCAGCTTGGGGCAAGTGTACCAGGCCTACTTGCACAGCGGGGAGAAAGTCGCCGTCAAGGTGCAGCGGCCCGACTTGATTGGGCGCATCTCTCTCGACATGTATATTGTCCGCAGCCTGGCCGCCTGGGCCAAACGCACTTTCCGCCGCATCCGCAGCGACCTGGTGGGCATCGTCGATGAGTTTGCCGGGCGCCTCTACGAAGAAATGGACTACACGCAGGAGGGCCGCAATGCCGAGCGGTTCCTGGCGCTGTACCGTCACCCCTCCATCTACGCTCCCAAAATTTACTGGGAGTACACCCGCACCAAGGTGCTGACGATGGAGTGGATTGATGGCATCAAGCTGACTCAGGTTGACAAAATCGCTGCTGCGGGGCTGGATGGACGGCACTTGATCGAGATCGGTGTCAATTGCTCCCTCAAGCAGCTTTTGGAAAATGGCTTTTTCCACGCCGATCCCCACCCGGGCAACCTCTTGGCCATGTACGACGGGCGGCTGGCCTATATCGATTTCGGCATGATGAGCACCATCGCGCCCCATCAGCGCTACGGCCTGATCAAGGCGATTGTGCATTTGGTAAACCGAGACTTTGCCGGGCTGGCCCAAGACTACGTGGACTTGGAGTTCCTGGATCCAGATACCGACCTGACTCCCATCATCCCTGCTCTGGAAGCTGTCTTCGCCGAAGCGATGGGCAAATCGGTCTCCGAACTGAATTTCAAGAGCATCACCGATCGGCTCTCGGGGGTGATGTACGATTTTCCGTTTCGAGTCCCTGCCTACTACGCTCTGATCATCCGCTCTTTGCTCACCCTGGAAGGGATCGCCATCGGCCTGGATCCCAACTTTAAGGTGTTGAGCGTGGCCTATCCCTACGTGGCTCAGCGGCTGCTCACCGACCCGGCCCCGGAGCTGCGCGTATCTCTGCGGGAGCTGCTGTTTAACCAGGGGCAATTTCGCTGGAACCGCCTGGAGAACCTGCTGCGCAACGCCGTCAACAGCGAGGATTTTGACCTGCAGGGATCCCTGGAAAAGGCCGTTGATTTTATCTTTTCTGAGCGGGGCGCTTTCCTGCGGGAGCGCCTAGTGGATGTGCTCTTTTCCAGCTCGGGATCCCAGGGCGGCTCAGATGGCTTGGCTCATTTGCAGCGTCTGTGGGAACTCCTCAGCAGCAACCCGAGCTTTCAGCCGCTGCAGCTTCTGCCGATTGTTGCCAAGGTGGCTGCCAAACCGGAAGCTCAACAACTGGGCCGTCAATTGGCCTCCCGCTGGTTGCAACGCTCGGCAGCTCGCCTCATCCGCGACCTGCTATTGCCGGATACAGAAAAGCCCAGTTCACCCTCTTCCCTCAACGGGCGTGGCGGGATCCCTGGGCCAGCAACCTCTGCTTCTACCGCTCAACTTCCCCTTCCGGCCTAGCTCAGGTGCTCTTGGGGGGCAGTATCGCTGTTGGGGTTAACAGAGGCCAGAGCCAGCGTAATCCACTCGGAAAATTCATCGCGGCGGAAAACCTGGGGGCGGGAGCGGGGGCCAAAACGCAGCAGGCTGGGCATGCCGTGCTCCTTGAGTCGAGACTGTAGCCAGGTGCCCACACCGGTTTTGCCATCGTTGGGCATTTCGGTTTGGAAGTCACTGTACATCAACAACAACTGGCTGCGAGATTGGAGCACCGCATTCTCTTGAATTAACTTCGGCAAGGAGAGATGAGTGGCTGAGACTGCCCCTTTGCTCCCTTTGGCCGATTCACGACGACGGTCGCGCGGGCGCGGGTTAGTGCTTTCACGGCTCTTGCGGGTTTTGGGTTCACTAGGCATAGAATCTCCTAAACGACAGAGTGCTCCCCAACGGGGGTTAAAGCGGGAACTCGCAGGCCAAAAGCCGAGCCCGCTGTGAAAGTGGCTCGATGGGTACAGTTCTGGAGAATCGCTGAGAAGAGGGACACCTGCTCTTGAGTAAGCGAAGAAGAACTGCGCTGAGCCGGCACGAAAGGCTGGGATCCCTTCGGCGCAACAGCAGTCCACAGCGGGCCGAGCTCCTGCCAATACATCCAAGGCCTGCCCTTGTTTTTCCTGTCGGAGGCCAGTTTGGCTACCACGAATCCGCAGGGCAAGCAAGCCCGGATGTTACCCCTATATTGACTTAAAAATGGACAAGTGGACAGTCCCTGGCCGAGAATTTAGCTGCTGCGGCGGGAGCTTCGGAAGGAACTAGGCTTGCCCGCCGGTGGCGAGTATCGCTGAGCTACGGGAGTAGCCTCCTACTACACCTGGAAGCGGTTGTTGGTGGTGTCCAAAAAGGGGTTTCACTGGCTTACTGAGATACTATGCGCATTGCCATTGTCGGGTTGGGGTTGATTGGCGGATCCCTGGCCCTCAAACTGACCGAAAAGGGATATCCCGTCTGGGGGATAAGCCGCAACCCGGCCACCTGCAAACAGGCTCTGGAAAGGGGCGCTGTTCAAGGCTGTGGAACAGAGTTGGCCCAGTTGGCTCGCTTTGATCCGCAAATGGTGCTGATCTGTACCCCTCTGGAGCAGGTGTTGGCCACGCTAGCCGCCCTGTTGCCTTATTTGTCGGCAGAAACCGTGGTGAGCGATGTCGGCTCGGTTAAGCAGCCCATCGTTGCTCCGGCAACCGAATTGTGGCCCTGGTTTGTGGGGGGGCACCCCATGGCCGGCAAAAGCCTGCAAGGGATCCAAGCGGCAGAAGCTGACTTGTTTCGGGGGCGGCCCTACGTGCTCACTCCCATCGCCGAGACCCAACCTCAGGCTCTCGATGCGGTGAAAGAACTGATTGCTGCTGTTGGCGCAGAAGCTGTCCTCACGGATCCCGCACGCCATGACCGAGCGGTGGCCTGGATCAGCCATTTGCCAGTTATGGTCAGCGCCAGTTTGATCGCAGCGGTTAGCCAAGAAGGGGATCCCGCGATTCTGGAATTGGCCCGCACTTTGGCCAGCAGCGGATTCCGCGATACCAGCCGTGTTGGCGGAGGGATCCCGCAATTGGGTTTGGAGATGGCCCGCCACAACCGACAGGCGCTGCTGACTGCCCTGAGCAGCTACCAAGCTCAGCTGCGACAGATAGAGCAGTTGATCGATGGCGAAAAGTGGGACGAATTGCTCCGGGTGCTGCAACGAGCTCAACAGGAATGGCAGCAGTTCCCCGTCAACCATCCTCGCGGAATTCTCCACAACCTGGGCGGTGGGAATGGACAGTAGACGTACTCCCCCAAGACTGGGGATCCCAGGGGGGCGGGGGAGTTCATGCTACCTTGAGCTTATGTGGACAGATCGAGCTTATGTTGAGCACGGCTCAGCTTTGGCTTTACCAACTGGAACAATGGGCAACTGAGCTGGTGCAGTTTCAACTGCAGCACCTTTCTCCCGTTAGTCTGTTGGTGGTGGGTCTGGCGGGCTTGCTCACCAGTCTTTCCCCCTGCACGTTGTCTATGCTGCCGGTGACCATCGCCTACATCGGCGGCTACACCCCCGCTTCTGAGGAAACGGCTGCAGAAGGGCGGCTGCAGGTCTGGGCTCAATCCCTGGGTTTTGCGGCTGGCGTGGCTTTTACCCTGACCCTGCTGGGTTTGTCGGCAGCTTTGCTGGGTCGCGTTTACGGACAAACGGGATCCTTTGGGCCCACTGTGGCGGGGGGAATTGCCATCTTGATGGGGCTGAACTTGTTGGAGGTGCTCCCCCTGCGTTTTCCCGATGGGTTTAACCGCCTCGAGATTCCCGGAGAATGGCCCAGGTTAGGCCGGGCAGTGTTGCTGGGGTTAACCTTTGGCCTGGTGGCCTCTCCCTGCAGTACGCCGGTTTTGGTGGCTTTGCTGGCCTGGGTTTCCACCACAGGGCAGCCATGGGTAGGAGGCGGGCTGCTGCTGGCTTACGGGCTGGGATTGGCCTTTCCCCTGCTCCTGGCGGGGGTGTTTACCGGAGCGGTGAAGCAACTGTTGGCCCTGCGGCGCTGGTCGGGCTGGCTCACTTATGCCAGTGGGGTGGTGTTGGTGGGGTTCGGCAGCGTAACAATCTTGTCGGCTTGGGCCTAAGGGATCCCTGCTGCTGCAGGCTAAGATGGGGCTACACCTACAGCACCCTGTTGGGGACTGCACCTTGCCTGGCAAAAACGGCGATCTGAATCTTGAGCCGACAAACTTCTCATGGTCATATACTCTCTCCCGCTTGCCCGCTGGGTTTCCTCGCTGCGGCGGTACTTTCGTCATGAGCTGCTGCCGCTGCTGGCGGATCTGCGCCTGGCCATTGGCCTTTTGTTGGCAATTGCGGTCTTGAGCGCCACCGGCACGGTAATTGAGCAAGAGGAAACAGCGGCTTTTTATCAAGCCCACTATCCGGAGCATCCGGCCCTGTTTGGCTTTCTCACGTGGCGGGTGATCCTGAACTTGGGATTGGATCACGTCTACCGCACCCCTTGGTTTCTGGCCATTTTGATCCTGTTCGGCAGCAGCCTTGCCGCCTGTTCCCTGACGCGCCAATGGCCGATGTTGAAGGGGGCCCGCCGTTGGAGCTATCTCACCCGCCCGCAGTCTTTTCAGCGCCTGCCGTTTCGGACGTATCTGCCTCAGCAATCTTTACAAGGTCTGCCGGAGCGGTTGCGCCGACAGGGCTATCTGGTGTTTCAGGAGGGCCATTACCTCTACGCCCGCAAAGGGTTAATCGGCAGGATCGGCCCCATCTTGGTGCATGTCAGCATGCTGCTGATCTTGCTGGGGGCGATTTGGGGCAGCATTAGCGGCTTCAAGGCCCAAGAACTCATTCCCAGCGGCAGCGTGGCTTCCATTCAACACTTGACCGGAGCGGGAGATCTGGCTCGTGCTCACTTGCCTACCTGGCAAATTCGGGCCAATCGCTTCTGGATTGACTACGCTCCCGATGGCCGTGTCAAGCAGTTTTATTCCGACCTCTCGATCTTGGATCAGGGTCAGGAGGTCAAACGTCAGACCATTTCCGTCAACCATCCTCTCTCCTACCGGGGTGTGACCCTTTACCAAGCCGATTGGAGCATCGACAGCATCCGCATCCGCATCAACAACAGCCCCACTTTTCAAATCCCGGTGGTGCCGGTGCGTACCGAGGCAGGCAACAAACTCTGGGGCGCTTTTGTGCCCACCCAGCCGGACATGAGCCAGGGACTCACGCTGCTGCTGCCGGATTTGCAGGGGACAGCCCTGCTCTACGACACTGAAGGGCAATGGATGGGATCCCTGCGCCAAGGCATGAGCTTGGCCCTCGACGAAATCGCTCCCCAACGCTTCCCCAACCCGCTCACTCTGCATCTGGATGAGGTGATCGGCGCTACCGGACTGCAAATTAAATCCGATCCGGGGATCCCTGCGGTGTATCTCGGATTTGGGCTGTTGATGGTGGGGGTGGTGATGAGCTACTTCAGCTACAGCCAAATCTGGGCTTTGCAAACGGAGACGGGGCTCTACTTGGGGGGCAAAACCAACCGGGCCTTGGTTACTTTCGAGCGAGAATTCGACCGCTTGGTGGAGCAACAAAAGGTCGCCTTCTCTCTTTCCCAGATCCTGGCGGAAGCTGAGATTGGATAGGTGCTGCCTTTTCCTCCGAAACTGAGCTCTATCTCCTGCCCAATAGGGATCCCATGAGGTTGAAAGCCCTCATTTGATTTTCCTTGCCACACCCTAAAGTTCTCTGGAAGGATGTATACGATGCAGGGATCCAGTGGCCGGTCAGGGGGATCCCTTGGGTCGGGCTCATGGCTTGAGTTTGAGGGGATGTTCTCGGGTCATCCAAAGTGAGAGGGAACTTGAGAAAAATGCAAACTACTGTTTCAGTTTCCACACACTTCTCCACATCCGGAAAGCTTGCTTAGAGATTGAGTTAGAGTGTTTCCAGTCGGTTCCTGCAGTATGCTGCCTTTTCAGGAGGGCAAGACATGAAAGTTGGAGATCGGGTGCGGGTGCGTACCAGCGTGATTGTCTATCACCACCCGGAACATCGCAATCAACCTTTTGACCTCAAAGGTATGGAAGGGGAACTGAAGGCCGTGCTTCGAGATTGGAATGGCCGCCCGATCAGCGCCAATTTTCCCTTTCAGGTGCAGTTTGGCAACAAGTTCCGTGCCCATCTCCAGGCTGATGAGCTGGAGGTGGTGGAGTCGGCTGGTTCTGGAGAGTCTGCTGAGACGGCTGCCTAGTTGAGGCCCAACAGCGTGCGGTTGGTTTCCAGAATCGGCCTGATCAACTTGGTTTCTTCGGGGGTGAGGTAATTGGCTATCACCTCTTGCAGAAAGCGATAGGTGGCCTCGCAACTGCGTTGGGTGCGGAAGGCCCGCATCAGCGTTTGGAACCAGTAGAGAAATCGATCTTTGTAGCGTTGCTCATCGTCCAGGAGCATGGCCAAAGCCGAGAGGCGCAAAACCCGCACGGTGTCAGCCTTCCACTTGTTGCTGAAGTCTTCCACCCCTCGCATGAGCAAGTAGGGATCCAGCGCGCGCATTTTCATCTCCACATCCCGGATGATCTGGGCTTCCGCCGCCTGAATCTTGCGATAGGCGCTCAGGCGAAGGTCAAAGGAGGCTAGATAGGTCTCCATGAACTGCAGCTCTTCATCCCTGAGATAGCGCCCGTCGGCAGCGATGCTCAGTTCGCGCAGTTGAGTCAGCATAGGGATCCCTGGGCAAGCTGGAATGAGAATGGAAAAAACACCACCTGTTCTGACTGACGGTCCAGCCTTGGTCCCTCAATCCTATCCCCAAACTCCCGGCCAGAAGAGCGGGATTGCAGGGATCCCCGGCAACCCTCTCAGTCAGGTTAATATTAATTAACAGTCTGTTGCTGCAAGAACCCACCCGACCCCAGATTGTTACCCATAGGTCACCATCTGCGAGTTCGATTCAAAAACACCCTTTGGGAGGAAACACTTCCGTGAGTCAGAAAGGTAAAAACAAGAAATGGAGAAGCGCGGGGTTATATGCGCTACTGGCCATCGTCTTGATCTCTTTAGCCACCACCTTCTTGGGTACCCGCCCGCCTGAGCGTTTGGAGATCAGCTACTCCGACCTGATCAGCCGTGTTGAACGGGGCGAGGTCAGCAAAGTTTTGGTGGAGACGGCCCCGGATGGTCGCCAGGTTGCCATCGCCGAGGCAGAAATCAACAACCGCGCCACCCCAGTGCAGGTGAATCTGCCCCCCCTTACTCCTGAGTTTGAGAACACCCTGGTTGCCAACGGGGTGGAGCTGGCCGTGCGTCCTGTCCAAGAGGAGGGGCTACTTGGGCGCATTCTCAGCACCTTCTTCCTGCCGGTTTTGCTCTTGCTGGGGCTCTTTTTCCTGCTGCGGCGGGCTCAAAATGGCCCAGGCAGCCAAGCTCTCAACTTCGGCAAATCCAGGGCACGGGTGCAGATGGAGCCGAAAACCCAAATTACCTTCAACGATGTGGCCGGCATCGATCAGGCCAAGCTGGAGCTGGCAGAAGTGGTGGATTTCCTGAAAAATTCAGAGCGCTTCACAGCTTTGGGAGCCAAGATTCCCCGCGGGGTGCTGCTGGTGGGCCCGCCCGGCACCGGTAAGACCCTGTTGGCCCGCGCCGTAGCCGGAGAGGCGGGTGTGCCCTTTTTCTCCATTTCCGGCTCCGAGTTTGTGGAGATGTTTGTCGGGGTCGGCGCTTCTCGCGTGCGGGATCTGTTCGAGCAGGCCAAGCAAAATGCTCCCTGCATCGTCTTCATCGATGAAATTGATGCAGTCGGTCGCCAGCGGGGAGCTGGCTTGGGAGGTGGCAACGACGAACGGGAGCAGACCCTGAACCAGTTGCTCACCGAGATGGACGGTTTTGAGGGCAACTCCGGCATCATCGTCATTGCGGCCACCAACCGCCCGGATGTGCTGGATGCAGCGCTGCTACGGCCTGGCCGGTTCGACCGCCAAGTTACGGTGGATCGCCCCGACTTTCAGGGCCGGCTAGAAATCCTCAAGGTGCATGCCCGCGGCAAAACCCTGTCTGCCGATGTGGATCTGGAGAAATTGGCCCGCCGTACTCCTGGGTTTACCGGTGCCGATTTGGCCAACCTCCTGAACGAAGCGGCTATTCTGGCTGCCCGCCGCAACCTCACCGAGATCTCCATGGACGAGATCAACGACGCGGTGGATCGGGTGTTGGCCGGTCCGGAGAAGAAGGATCGGCTGATGAGCGAACGGCGCAAGGAGTTGGTGGCCTACCACGAGGCGGGCCATGCCCTGGTGGGATCCCTCTTGCCCAACTACGATCCCATCCAAAAAGTGACGATCATCCCCCGGGGACAAGCAGGTGGCCTCACCTGGTTCATGCCCAGCGATGACGACATGGGACTCACCACCCGTGCCCATCTGAAGAACATGATGACCGTTGCCTTGGGTGGGCGCGTGGCCGAAGAAGTGGTCTACGGAGAGTCGGAGATCACCACGGGGGCAGCCAGTGACCTGCAGCAGGTGGCCCGCATCGCCCGCAACATGGTGACCCGCTTCGGTATGAGCGATCGCCTGGGAAATGTAGCCCTAGGTCGCCAGTACACCAACATTTTCCTGGGCCGGGAGATCGCCGCAGAACGGGATTTCTCGGAGGAAACAGCAGCCCTCATCGACGAAGAGGTGCGGCGGCTGGTGAACGAGGCCTACCAACGGGCTACCTACTTGATTCGAGAAAACCGCGCCCTCTTGGATCGGATTGCCCGCCGCCTGGTAGAGGCCGAAACCATCGATGGGGAAGAGCTGCAGGCCATCATCGACAACTCTGAGGTGGTGATGCTGCCCCCCGAAGAGGAGCCAGAGCCGCTGACGCTTCCTATGGCCGTCAACGCCAGCGCCTAGTCTCTTGTCCCCAAGCGCAAACCCGGGATCCCTGCTTTTCCTCTTGAGGAGAGAGGGATCCCAATGTTTTGTATGATTTGCGCTGGGAGAGGGGGAGTCCACCCTAGCCGGCAACAGCCGAACCCAACAAAGTCCGGCTCGCCTCTGCTTCCAGGGGCTGAGGCTCGTAGATTTTCAGCACGTACTCGGCTACCATGCGGTCGGTGTTGAAAACGGGGTTGAGCGTGCGGATCGCCTCCTTCATGCGGGCAATCCAGCGGCGCGGGATCCCTTTCTCATCCCGGTCGTAGAACATGGGGATCACCTCATACTCCAACAAGTCGTAGAGGGAGTTGGCGTCCAAGTCGTCTTGGGCAGCGGGATCCAGACCTTCGATTTCTTGGCCAATAGCCCAGCCATTGCGACCGTTGTAACCCTCCGGCCACCAGCCATCCAGCACCGACAAGTTCAATCCCCCGCTGAAGCCCACCTTTTGTCCTGAGGTGCCAGAGGCCTCCAGAGGGCGTCGCGGGTTGTTCAGCCACACATCGACCCCCTGCACCAAATTGCGAGCGACATAGGCATCGTAGTTTTCGATGAAGGCGACTCGGTTGGCCACCTCAGGCCGGTTGGACCATTCCACCACCCGCTGGATCAGGCGCTTGCCCCCTTCGTCCCGGGGATGGGCCTTGCCGGCGAAGATAATTTGCACAGGGTACTCTTTGTTGGTGAAGATGCGGGTAATTCGCTCCAGATTTCGCAGGATCAAATCTCCTCGCTTGTAGGTGCTGAAGCGACGGGCAAACCCAATCGTCAAGACCTTGGGATCCAACAACTGGTTGACCGCTTGGATGCGCTCATTGCTTTCGCCGCGATTGCGCCGGGCCCGCAACACTCGGTGACGGGTGAAAGACACCAGCCGCTCCCGCAGAGCCTCTTTGCGCCGCCACAGTTCTTCATCTGGGATCTCTTCCACCTTGGCCCACAGTTCCGGGTCTGACACCCGCTCCGGCCAATCGGGGCCCAAGTACTGGTCGTAGAGGTTCCAAAAAAGAGGGGAAACCCAGGTACGGGCGTGAACCCCATTGGTAATGGAGCTGATGGGCACCTCATCCACCGATCGCTCGGGGTAGAGCACACGCCACATTTCGCGAGAAACCCGTCCGTGGAGCTTGCTTACGCCATTGGCCGCCCGCGCGTACCGCAAAGCCAGCACCGTCATGTTAAAGCGCTCCCAGGGATCCCCGGTGCGCCGAGCTCCCAAGGCCAAAAATTGTTCCCGCGTCAGGCCCAGTTGAGGCCAGAAGGAGGCAAAAAAGGCATCCATTTCATTGGGGCTAAAGGCATCGTGGCCAGCCGGCACCGGTGTATGGGTGGTAAACACGCATTTTTCCCGCACCTTGGCCTCCGCCGTCTCGAAGGGGGTGCCCCGCGCCACCTCCTCCCGCAGCAACTCCAGCGTTAGGAAAGCAGCGTGCCCTTCATTCATGTGATAGACCATGGGATCCAAACCCAACTGGCGCAGCAGGCGCACCCCACCGATACCCAGGATGCACTCTTGGGCAATGCGAGTATCGGTGCTGCCCCCGTAGAGGTGGGCGGTAATCCAGCGGTCGATGGGGTCGTTCTCCGGCAGGTCGGTGTCCAGCAGAAAAAGAGGTACCCGGCCCACGTCCGCCCGCCAGGCCCGCGCCTTCACCAACCGCTGCCGCATCGCCACTTCCACCAACAGAGGGCTGCCATCCGGCTGGCGCACCAGAGTCAACGGCAGAGACTCAAACTCAGAGTCTTCGTAAAGCTCCCCCTGCCAGCCATTGTTGTCCAGGCGCTGTTGGAAGTAGCCCTGACGGTAGAGCAACCCGATGGCCACCAGGGGCACTCCCAAATCTGAAGCCGACTTGAGGTGATCGGCAGCCAACATACCCAGCCCGCCAGAGTAGGTGGGCAAAGACTCGTGCAAGCCGTATTCGGCACAGAAATAGGCGATGGGACGCTGCCAGTCGTAGGTTTTCATGGTGCGCTTGGCCCAGGTATCCTCAGCCGCCATGTACTGCCGATAGGACTGCACCATCCGGTTCAACGTGTTGAGGTAGTTCACATCGGTGGCCAAGGCTGCCAACCGCAAGTAGGAAACCTCCTCCAGCATGCGCACCGGGTTGTGGGAGGTTTTTTCCCACAGGGCGGGATCCATTTCCCGGAAAATGGTGAGGTGATCGGGGTTCCAGGTCCACCAATAGTTGCGGGCGATCTCGCACAGGGGCGTGAGCGCTTCCGGCAGCACCGGACAACGTTCGGGAAAAGCAGGAGCTAAGGTGGCAATGGACATAGGACAGATACCTGGGGTTAAAGTTATGGGCTCGAAAAAGAAGAGGTAGAGGTCGATCTTGGTAAACGTATCTCAATTATTATTGAGCCGATCCTGAGGATTCTGAGGGGGGAATTCAAGATCTCTACAAAATCTTCAGGGGACGTAACCCAAATTTTCCAGGGCTTCTCCCGATCTTGCCACAGCAGCGCGGAGCCTTCAAAAACAGGGGTCGCAGGCAGGCCAGCTTTCGATTCCGGCAGAAGCTGCCCGTCTATCTTCAGAGATGGTGCAACGTTAGAGTTAACTCAAAGTTAACAAAATCTACAGAACCCCAACGAACCCTTGGGGAACCCCTCCAGATCTGTATAGAATGCTCAGAATGCTGCTTTCCATAAGCTCTTAAAAACTGCAGCTACTTTTGCTACCAATCGATGATTTTGTTGGCTTCTCCTTGAAGTTGAGCCTTAACGTCCTTCCACCACTGCCAGACTGGTGTTGCGGTAGTAGTGGCTGAGGATCTGTTGGTAAGAGTAGTTTTGGCTGGCCAGGGCGGCAGCTCCCCACTGGCTCATGCCCACCCCGTGCCCGTAGCCCCGCCCCTGAATCTCAAAGAAAGCCGGGAATGTCCCTGCCACAGGAGCCAGGCTGGCCGTAGTGGTGGCCTCCCCGCGCGGGCTAATGGCAATCTTTGTGCTGCGCAACCCAAGAGCCCGACGAAAATCGCCGGCATTGAGATCTTTGATCCCTTGGGATCCCGTCAAGCGCACCGTGATTGCCCGTCCCCACGGGGAGCTGCGCAGTACCTCCACAGAACGAATGGCACCGATCCCGGCAGCCAACTGCTGAATCTGCTGGGCAGGAACGGTGGCCGTCCAGCTAAACACCGGTGAGTGCTGATCGAAATCCGGCACCCCCTGTAAGTAGGGCCGCGACTCTAACCAGACATTGCCTGCATCATCCGTATGTCCCCCCGCAGAGGAGTGGAAAACCGCATTGATCAACTGCCCCTGGTGGATGAGAACCTGCCCGGCGGTCTCACGGGCAGCCGCTTGGGTACGGCTGGATTCGGCAGCCACTCCCTTGTAAACCTGCCAATCAATCCCGTTTCCTAAGTCAAAAGGCTGCTGGGAACGGCGACTGCGGTGGTAGAGGGCATAGGTGCGGGAGGCCACGGCTTGGGCTTTGAGAGCCTCCATGGGAAAACGGTGTCCCATCTCGCTGCCCACTACGCTGGAAACGTAGTCTTCCAAGCCAACTTGGTTGATGGCAATCACCCCACGCTCGCCAGGGATCAGCTCCACCCAGCCGCGGTACCAATTCTGGTCAATAAACACCAACCCATCGGAGGTGGTGGGCTGTAGGTAAAGACGTTCTCCCTGTTGGCCGGCCAAACTGACTGCTGAACCCGAACGGCTGGCCTGCAGCGGTTGCATGGCCTGCACCTCTGCCAGCGGCTGTCCCTGGGCATTCAATATGCGGGCTCCGGTAGAGCTGCCGACGGTGACCTGGGGCTTGTTGACGGCAATACCTACCCGCAGCAGCACCCGTGCCTGCACCGGAAAAGTTAAGCACAGCCAAGCCCAAACCAGAAGGGCAATACTCCTAAGCCAAGCTGATGGGAGAGGAGAAAAGGAGAGAGCAATAGTCACACACCAATCCTCTGGGAAAGAGTATCACAGCCGGCGAGGGATCCCGGACAAGTCGGGTTTTGAGAATCCAGGCATAGGGCCGACGCACCCTCAACAACCCAAGCGGCCACCGTTGGGCTCAAGAGATCCCGCACTCGGAAAGCCTTTTTTGAGGCTGGTGCGGGATCCCGGGCAAGGGCCAGCCGAACCCGCTATGACAGTATCAAAAACATCCTGCAGATGCACGACTTCAACCCAGAATTTTCCGCCCCCAGTCCCTCGGTCAGGATTCAGCCGGCTCAGAGGGGATCCCGCGGCGGCGGCAAAACCACTGCTGCAATAGGCGGCGACACTCGACCTCGCAAACTCCGCCGATGACCTCCGGGCAATGGAAGCTGGCGGCAGAAGCTGGCAAATTGAGCACGCTGCGCAGTGCTCCGGCCTTGGGATCATCGGCGCCGTAGATTACCTGGGCCAGCCGCGATTGGCTGATTGCCCCGGCACACATGGGGCAAGGCTCAAGCGTGACGTACAGCCGACAGCCCCGCAGTTGCCAATCTCCCAGCCGTTGCCCTGCCTGCCGTAGGGCTAGGATCTCCGCATGGGCCGTGGGATCCCGATCCCGTTCCCGCCGGTTACTGCTCAGGGCCAACAGCTCTTCCCCTGGCCCGACCACCAGAGCTGCCACCGGAACCTCTCCGGCTTCTCCCGCTTGCTCAGCTTCTCGCAAGGCCAACTGCATCCAGGCGCGGTGGCGCTGCCACAGATCCCACCCTTGCGGCTCGGAGGAATGGAGCTCGCTCGGATCCCCGATCATTTTGGGCGTTTCGAGCACTGCCTTTGTCCGCAAGATTTGCTAGGGTAAGCACACATACCCCGAACATCCAAAAGTAAAGAGTAGGAATAGATAGAATAGACCAGGAGTGAACTGGGTCTTGATGGCGTAAGTCGGGGGAGCGGGTTCACGCCTTTTGAGTCTTGGCGATACGGCTTAGCTTTGGGAGGGAGCATGGCGCGGATTCTACGGCATACACTTTTGGCGATGGCTCTGTTTGGTGGAGGCGTCGCGGGTGGGGTCTGGCTATCGTCTCGATCGGGGCAGGAGTGGTTACAGCAAACTCCTCTGGTCACTTGGACGCAACGGGCCGGTGAGGGAGTGGGATCCCTTTTGCCCTGGTCTGAGTCCCGCCCTGAGGCTGCGAATTCTGCTCCTCCCGCCGATGCTGTCCGGCCTTCTAATTTTATTGCCGCCGTTGCCCAAAAGGTCGGCCCAGCGGTGGTGCGCATCGATGCCACCCGCACTGTGTCGAGGGGGATCAACCCAGAACTGTTCAACCAGCCCCTGTTTCGCCGCTTCTTTGGGGATCAACTACCGCAGTTGCCGCAGGAGTTTCGGCAAGAAGGCACCGGATCGGGGTTTATCATCGACGCCAGTGGCCTGATCCTCACCAACGCCCATGTGGTGGAAGGCAGCGAGCGAGTCAGGGTTCATCTGCTGGATGGGCGCACCTTTGAAGGAGAGGTGAAGGGCTCAGATCCGGTTACCGATATCGCAGTGATCAAAATTGAGGGGGAGAATCTGCCCACGGTTACTTTGGGCAACTCTGACTTGGTGCGACCGGGGGATTGGGCTATTGCCATTGGCAACCCGCTGGGCCTGGACAATACCGTAACTGCTGGGATCATCAGCGCCGTCGGGCGCTCCTCCGGGCAAATTGGGGCTGCCAACAAGCGGGTGACTTTCCTGCAGACGGATGCGGCCATCAACCCCGGCAACTCGGGCGGCCCGTTGCTGGATGCGGAAGGGCGTGTGATTGGGGTGAATACGGCCATCTTCCAGCGAGCTCAGAGCGTCGGCTTTTCCATCCCCATCAACCGCGCCATGGAAATTGCCGAGCAATTGATCCGGAATGGTCGGGTAGAGCACGCTTTCTTGGGCATTCGCATGATCACCCTCAACCCTGACATTGTGGCGCGCCTCAACCGCGACCCCGCTCGCCCCACCACGCTGACAGTGGAAGAAGGGGTCTTGATCGGGCAGGTGATTTCGGGATCCCCGGCTGAGGAGATTGGCTTGCGGGAGGGGGATGTGATCACTGAAATCAATGGGCAGGCCATCCGCGATGCCGAGCAGGTGCAGCAGTTGGTGGAAGCCGCTGGGGTGGGCAATACACTGACGCTGCGGGTCATCCGAAATGGACAGGCACGCACCTTCCAGGTGAAGACGGGAGTGCTGCCCGTAGACTTCTAAGCAGTTTTATGTGCCGTCAATTTACTGATCCCCGTGACACAATGGCCCTAGAGGCGGGGGTCAGGTATGGCTTGGGCAGTCGGCGAAAGACTACAGGGGGGGCGCTACCGCATTGAGGCCATCTTAGGAGAGGGGGGCTTCGGCATTACCTACCGGGCCTGGGATAGCGTTCGCGCCGACCAGGTGGTTATCAAAGTTTTGAACGACAGCCTTCGTGAGGATCCCGACTATCCCCACTTCCAGCAGAACTTCATGAATGAGGCGCTGCAACTGGCCCGCTGCCGCCACCCCCATGTGGTGAAGGTGGAAGAGGTGATCTGGGAGCAGGATCGCTGGTGCATTGTCATGGAGTACATCCGCGGCCAGACTCTGCACCAGCTTTTGCGGCAAAAGGGGCCGTTGCCCTTGCCAGAGGCCCTGCGCCTGACGCAGGAGGTGGGATCCGCCCTGATGGCCTTGCACGAACAGGGGATCCTGCATCGGGATGTGAAGCCATCCAACATCATGGTGCGGGAGGGATCCGGGCAGGCAGTTTTGATCGACTTTGGCCTAGCTCGCGGCTACACCCAAGGTCTGATCCAACGCCACACCTCCTACGGCACCGATGGCTATGCTCCTCTAGAGCAATACGACAGCTTGCGCCGCCGCGGCGCCTTCACCGATGTCTACGCCTTGGCAGCAACCCTCTACACGGCGCTGACGGGGATGGTGCCTATGTGTGCGCCAGTGCGGGCCACAGGCCGCCAGTTGGATACCCCTCGCAGCCTTAACCCCAACATTCCCGAGGTTGTGGAGGCTGCCATTCTCAAAGGGATGGCTCTCCACCCAGAAGAGCGCCCGCAAACCATGGCCGAGTGGCTGGCACTGTTACCGGCAGAAGCCTCTCAACAAGGGAGGAAGCCGGTTGCTTTTGAGCCAGCCATCCGCACCCAAGAGCTGAGGGAGCTGGAGCAGATCTTGGCCCAGCCTCCACAACCCCAAGACGAGCTGGAACAGCTCCTGTCCCGGCACTCGGCGGAAGAGCTAGAGCAACTGGTGGCACCTCCCACCCCTGCCACTGCCAAAAAAGCTGGAAGAGAAGAGGGATCCGGATCCCTGATTTTTCCTGAGGGCTGTCCAGAGGAGAGAGGGAAGGGGGGATCCCTGCCCGGAACTCTCTCTTGGCCAGAGTGGGTGGGGGAAGCAGCCCCTGCCTTGCAAGGTCTGTGGGATCGGCTGCGAGCGGGGCAGTGGGGGGAGGCGGATCGCTGGACGACAGCCCTGATGCTGAAGCTTGCTGGGCGCTCGCAAGTGGGCTTTTTTGATCCCAAGGATGTTCAGGCCTTCCCCTGCCCCATGCTGCGGCTGATTGACCAACTGTGGGTGCGGGCCAGCCATGGGCGCTTTGGCTTTACCGTCCAGAAGCAACTTTGGCAGGAGTGTGACCCGGAGGGAAGAGGAGGGATCCGTTCGGGCTCCTTCTTAGCCTTGCCCCGCGAAGACTGCATGGGGGAAAGAGTCGGCTGGCAGGTGCAGGGCCGCTGGCTGGGGTATGGGGAGCTCACAACCTGTCTGGCAGCGCCTAAGGGTCATCTGCCGGTGGGCTTTTTTTGGGGCTACTCAGGTGGCCTACGTGCGGCGCTGCTGATGCTGGATCGGGCGGTATTGAAAAAGTTCAAAGCTTGCCTGTAAAAAACTCCCCCCTCCCAAAGGGAGAGGGGCTGGGGAGTGAGGGGATAGAAAGCCCTAGTAGCGGTGCACCAGCTTGTTGATGGGCTTGAAGATGTCTGCCTCAAACTTTTTGCCCTTGAGCATGCGGTTCCAATAGAGCCAGGGTAATAGATGCACCTTGGCTAGGTACATGGAGTAGCGCTCCCGCGTTGGGTCCAGGGGGAAGGAGGGAGCTAGCTTTGCATTGTAGGCAAACTCGGCCATGATCAGGGAGTTGTAGCCTGTAATCAAGGGGCAGCAGGTGTAGCCGTCGTAGCGGGCCACTAGCGGCTTCGACTGCATGGCGGCCAAGAGGTTTTCCGCCAGTACCGGCGCTTGCTTGCGGGCGGCAGCCGCCGTTTTGGACGTTGGCAGAGAAGAGGCATCTCCCAAGGAAAACACGTTGGGGTAGCGGGTGTGCTGCAGCGTTGCCTTATCCACATCCACTCATCCTCCCGGCCCGGCCAGGGGGCTGCGCTTGACAAAGTCCGGAGCGCTCATGGGCGGAGCCACGTGGATCATGTCGTAGTGCAGGCTCACCTCTTCTTTGCCATTGTCGGTGGTGACTTCAAAGATGGCTTCCTGAGTCTCAGGCCGGATGGCTTTGAGGTTGTGCTTGAATTTCACCTGGATCCCTCGCCGCTCTACCACCTTCTCCAGGGCGGCGCTGTACTCCGGCACGGCAAAGAGAGTGGGAGTGGCTGTGCAAAAGAGAACCTTGGTGTTGACGCCAACCCCACTTTTGCTTTTGAAGACATCGTCGGCCAGGTACATGATTTTTTGGGGGGCGCCACCGCATTTGATAGGAGTAGCCGGGTACGTGAAGATAGCGGTTCCCCCCTTGAAGTTGCGGATGGTTTCCCAAGTGTAGGAGACGTAGTCCTTGGAATAGTTGCTGGTTACTCCTCCCTTGCCCAGTGCCTCCGGCAAGCCCTCGATCAAGTGCCAGTCGATTTGGATCCCTGGGGCAACGATGAGGTAGTCATACTGAATGATCTGCCCGCTCTCTGTGATCACGCGGTTGTGATCCGGATCTAGCTCCGCGACTCGCGCTTGAATCCAGGTGGCTCCCTTGGGGATCACAGTCCTTTCGTCCCGGATAAACTTGGCCAGGGGGGCAATACCTCCCCCTACCAATGTCCAGCCGGGCTGGTAGTAGTGCTTGTCGGATGGCTCGATGATCGCGATGTCGAGGTTACGCTTGCGCTCCAGCAACTGGGCCGCTGCGCTGATGCCGGCAGCCCCTCCTCCCACTACAACAATTTGATGGTGAATGACAGGTTGCGAAGTTCTGGAGGTGGATCCCTCGACGCCAGGGCGCCCGTTCGTTTGGGTGGAGGCGGGTGGGGATTGGGTTTTGAGTTCCATTGGCTTAGTAGTCGTTGACACAGCAGTTTCCTCAAACAGAACTGAACTTGAGCTCAAGAAGCTGTTTAGTTTAATGCGGAAGAACCTGTTAAATGACAGCCAACAACCCCGAACTGGCAATCCGTAGAAGACTCTGCAGATTGCCAGCCTTCAGGAGCTGCAGCTGGGAAACAAGCGTAATCATAACACCCGATAAGAATATAGCCATTTTTTCAAGCTGTCGAGAATTTGAGGCAAATCTTAGCCTAGGACTTAGGCTTTGTTGACGCTGGGGGGAACAGCGGCACTTCTGGGGGGTAGGCGGCGTCGGCTAGGCTGTGGACTGTACGAGGGATTTGCCGTTGAATTCACGGCTGGCTTTCAAGTTCTGTTGCGATTCAACTAGAGACCTGCGATGGCAAAATCCGTCTCCCCTGACTCATTGCCGGCAGCTCCCTGGCACGCCCTGCCCGAAGAGGATGTTGCCCGCCAAATCGTTGCAGTGGATCTGCTTCTGGCGGCGCTTCTGGAACGGGGTCTGTCTCAAGCTGAGGTGATCCAACGGCAGAAGCAATATGGCCCCAACGAGCTAAAGGCCAAGGCGGCTACCCCGGCCTGGGTGAAGTTTCTGCAGCAGTTCAACCAATCCTTGCTCTACATCTTGATGGTTGCCGGGGCGGTCAAGGCGTTCTTGGGATCCTGGCGCAATGCCATCGTGATCTGGGCGGTGGTGGTGATCAACGCCCTCATCGGCTACATCCAAGAGTCCAAAGCGGAGGAAGCGATCGCCGCCCTGGCCCGGTCGGTGGTGACGGAGGTTACTGTCATCCGGGAGGGGCAAAAACTGCGGGTGCCCTCGCGGGAGCTGGTGCCGGGGGATGTGGTGCTCTTGAGCTCGGGAGATAAGGTGCCCGCCGACCTGCGCTTGCTAAGCGTGCGCAACTTACAGGTGGATGAATCGGCCCTGACAGGGGAGTCGGTGCCGGTGGAAAAACGGCTGGGATCCCTGGCGGAAGACACACCCCTAGCCGACCGCCAGAACATGGCCTATGCCGGCAGCTTTGTTACCTTCGGCCAAGGAGCAGGGGTGGTGGTGGCCATTGGCAACCAGACTCAAACAGGCCGTATCTCGGAGTTGGTCGAAAAGGGGGGATCCCTGCAAACTCCCCTAACACGCAAGTTCGAGGAATTCAGCCTCATGCTGCTCAGGATCATCCTCAGCTTGGCCGGGCTCACCTTTTTGGTGGGATTGGCTCAGGGACAGGGGGCGGCCAGTGTCTTTGAGGCGGCAGTGGCGCTGGCGGTGAGTGCTATCCCCGAAGGCTTGCCGGCGGTAGTCACTGTAACCTTGGCGATTGGGGTTTCCCGCATGGCAAAACGCCACGCCATTATCCGCAAGCTGCCGGCGGTGGAGACCCTGGGCAGTGCTACGGTAATTTGCTCTGACAAAACCGGCACCCTCACGGAAAACCAGATGACGGTGCAGGCCATCTACGCCGGATCCCAGCTCTACCAAGTTACTGGCAGTGGCTACAGTCCTCAGGGACAAATCCTGGCCCAGGAGGGGGGTGATCCAGTGGAAGTGGAGCGGCTGCTGGCGTTACAGGCTTGTCTCTTGGCCGGTTGCCTCTGCAATGACACCCGTCTGCAACCCAAAGACAACGGCCAGTGGGAGGTGGTAGGGGATCCCACCGAAGCTGCCCTCATTGTGGCAGCCCAGAAGGGGGGTCTGGATCTGGAAGAACTGCAGCGCCGCCGCCCTCGCCTGGACAGCATTCCCTTTGAATCTGAGTTTCAGTACATGGCCACCTTACACCGCCTGGGGCCAGAAGAGCACTGCATCTATGTCAAGGGATCGGTGGAAGCCCTGCTGCCCCGCTGCCATAGCCAGATGGGATCCCAGGGGGAGATCCAGTCTCTAGAAGAGGGGCGGATTCGCCAGCAGGTGGAGGCCTTGGCACGACAAGGGCTGCGAGTTCTGGCCTTTGCCCAAAAAACCGTCCCCAGCAGCCAAACTCGGGTGGATCACCCAGATCTGCAGGAGGGTTTAATCTTCCTCGGTTTGCAGGGGATGATTGACCCGCCGCGGCCGGAGGCCATTGCCGCCGTGCGTTCCTGTCAAACGGCTGGGATCCAGGTGAAGATGATCACCGGCGACCACGTGCTCACGGCTCAAGCCATTGCCGAGCAGATGGGCCTGGGGGGTGGAAAACCTGTGCAAGCCTACAGCGGTCGAGATCTGGAGCAGCTCAGCCCGGAGGAATTTGTGGAAGCTGCCAATCGGGGATCCGTCTTCGCACGGGTGGTGCCAGAGCAAAAGCTGCGCCTGGTGGAAGCTCTGCAAGCGCGGGGGCAGATCGTGGCCATGACCGGCGATGGCGTCAACGACGCTCCGGCCCTAAAGCAAGCAGATGTGGGGATTGCCATGGGGCGAGGCGGCACCGAAGTGGCCAAAGCTGCTGCCGACATGATCCTGACCGATGACAACTTCGCCTCCATTGAGGCAGCCGTTGAGGAGGGGCGCACCGTTTACAACAACCTGCTCAAGGCCATCGCCTTCATTCTGCCGGTGAACGGAGGGGAGTCAATGACCCTTCTCCTCAGCGTCCTCCTCAACCGCAAACTGCCCATTTTGGCCATCCAGGTGTTGTGGCTCAACATGATCAACTCCATCACCATGACGGTGCCTCTTGCCTTTGAGCCGAGCACAGGCCGAGAGATGACTCGCCCACCGCGGGATCCGAACGCCAACTTGCTCTCTCCTAGGCTGTTGCAGCGCATCCTGCTGGTGTCTGTGTTCAACTGGATCTTGATCTTCGGGGTTTTTGAATACATTGAACAAACCACCGGCAGCATTGACCTGGCCCGCACCATGGCCATCCAAGCGCTGGTGATCGGGCGCATCTTCTACTTGCTCAGCCTCAGCCAGGCCATTCCTACCCTGTTGGGCCGTGGACGTGCCAGCCAATTGGAGCGCCATGAGCGCCTCATGGATACAGCAGCCATTGCCATCGGCATTGGGGCGGCCATCCTGCTGCAGATCCTCTTCAGCCAGTGGAGCCTGTTCAACATTATCTTCGACACAGCACCCCTGTCTTGGGAGCAATGGGGCTTTTGTTTGCTGGTGAGCTTGCCACTCATCGTTGTCTCAGCGGCAGCCAATCGAGTGGATCCTGAATGAATAACTTGCTTTGGGCAACTCGCGCTCACTGCGCTCCCATCTGAAGAAGTGCCGAAGAGGGGATCCCTCAGCCATTACTCAGATGTAGCCGGCCTCTGCCAAGAGATAAAAATGCCTGCTGGCCTAGGTCTGATGGCATCCAGCTTCACACCGCTCTGGCTGTCTTTTCGACCGATTTGCGCAAGGCAATCACCATCTCAGCGGCGGTTTTTTGGAAAGTCGAGCCTGTTTTCTGGCTGTGATCAGAGTTTGGGGCAGCCGACGAGTGGGGATGAGGCTGTAGAAAGCGGTGAGTCGGATCTACACCGCGGTACTACCCCCAAGGCGATCTTTTGTCAGCTCCATCCACAAAAGCCCCAGCACTCTTCAGGGCTTGAGTTCTTTTTGCCCCCATCACCTTTTGGCAAGGGCAGGAACACCTCTTGAGGGAGACGAGGTTTTTCCTTCGGAGCTGCTGGCTCAAGGAACAAGAGAAAAACCTGTCTTCAAAAAAGCCTCCGACTTTCGGTTGCAGGGGTACACCATAAGGCTATGATCTTAGGGGAAGGATGTAGGACATTAAAAAATGTCAGATATACCACCACAACCTTTAACCGGGAAGGCTCTGCTCCAGAAGGTCGAAGCGTTGGGGCATCTTCCACGCCGAGAAACGGCAAAGCGATGTGGCTATGTAACCATGACCAAGACCAACAAGCCTCGCGTCAACTTGAATGAGTTCTATGACGCGGTGCTGGCAGCAAAAGGTCTGAGCCTCAGCCCAAGTTCCAGCCGGGACAAGCGCGGTCGTGAGCCAACCTTTCGGGTCAGCGTTCACAAAAATGGGCAGTTGATCATTGGGTCGGCCTACACCGAAAAAATGAATCTCAAGCCTGGGGATGAGTTTGAGATTCAGCTGGGTTACAAGCACATTCACCTCAAGCAAGTGCTAAACGGCCAGGTGGTGGAGGAGTCAACCCCAAGTAAAGAAGCTTCCCCCAAAGCGACTCGCGGTCGCCGAAAAAAAACTGCTGGGGCTTGAACCTCTCCTGGGGTTGAGGAGAAGGGATCCAGTTGACGAACTGTCACTGTGTGGCTTTCTTCCCGCTTTGCCCTCTTTAAGATGGGATCCAAAGCCTAGGTTCACCCTCTTTCTGACCCTAGATAAGGATCCCTATGCAACAGAAGGTTCAGCCACCCCTCAAGTTTTTGCCGCCGCGATTGACGCCTTGGGTCGTTCATTTCGCTCAAGCAGGCTTGCCCCTTTGGTTGCGATGGACCAAAGGGATCCCTCGCGTTGAAGTAGAGGGGGGAGAGCGTTTGGCTCAGCTTTATCAGCAGTTTGAGGCGGGCAAGATTCGCCTGTTGGTGGCGTTTCGACACCCGACCCTGGATGATCCCCCCTGCTTGATGTACTTGTTCGCCCATCTCCTGCCGCAGGTGGCCCAACGCCAGGGGATCCGCTTTCGGGGCCGACCCCACGTTTTGTTTGTTTATGACCGCGGCCTACCTCTGTGGCTGGGATCCGTTGCCCGTTGGGGCTTGCCGCGCTTGGGCGGGATCCCGATTTTGCGAGGCCGTCTGGATCGGGCAGGGCTAAAAAGTTCTCGTGAGCAGTTTGTATCGGGCCGATATCCGCTGGCGGTAGCTCCAGAAGGAACGATCAACGGTATGAGCAGTCTTCTCAACCCGTTGGAGCCGGGGGTAGCCCAGATGAGCTTTTGGGCGGTGGAGGATCTGCACAAGGCGGGACGGCCAGAGCAGGTGCTGATCTTGCCGGTAGGCCTTCGCTATTCCTACCTGCGGGATCCCAGTGCCGCTCTGAATAGATTGCTCAGCCGCATGGAGGCCGATTGCAAGCTGCCACCCCCGCGCTCAACCCATGCCAGTCAGGCCTTTTTGCTGGCCCGTATCCTTCGCTTGGGAGAACACCTGCTCCAGGTCATGCAGACCTTCTATGAGCGCTTCTATGCCCCTGCTCTTCCTGCTGCAGATAGAGCCCAAGTTAAAGAGGGGGATCTGTTGGCGCGTCTTCAAAGCTTGTCAGATCTGGCCCTGCGGGTGGCCGAGCAACATTTCGGCCTAGAGCCTCAAGGAGACTTCATCGAGCGGCGGCACCGCATCGAACAGGCGGGCTGGGCCTGGATCTACCGCGAAGATATTGCCGATATTGCTGGTCTCTCGGCTCTGGAGAGGGGGCTGGCCAATCGAGTGGCTGCTGAGGCCAGTTTTCACCTCTGGCACATGCGCTTGGCGGAAACCTTGATGGTGTTTGCGGTGCGCCCTGTACCTGAGCAGCCCAGTCTAAGTCTAGACGAGTTGGCGGAAACCGCCCTGCGCCTCTGGAGTCTGCTGGCTTGGATCAAAGGAGAAAATCCCGTCGGAACTGCTCCCCCCCGCTTGGGCCCCCGCCTGGCCCGTTTCAGCATTGGGGATCCCCTCTCGGTTTCCGAACGCTGGCCCGCCTACCAGGCCAACCGCCGACAAGCCGTACAAGCCCTCACCCAAGATTTACAAGCAGAAATGGAGCGGCTTATCAAAGGGATCCCGTGCTCCCCTGCGGTCCTCCCTGCTGTCTGACATGCCTAGTCGGCTCAGGGGCAAAAAGTGTAACAATTCCTGAGACATCTTGTGAGATATTTCGTGAAAGTAAAACGAACTTTTGCATTATCTGACAAGCAGGTGAAGGAAAGGGGAAGTTTCTGGCTCTTGGGGTAGAAAGGGGGCAGAAAGGAAGTGAGGCTCGTTGGCTTGGTCTATGTCTGATGAGCTGCTCCGCGCCATCCGCAGACGCGACCTGGAGGCCGCCACTTCAGCCGTGCAGCATTTGCGTTCTCGCCATTTAAGTGAGGCTGTGATCACCTCGATGGTGATGGTGGCCGTGGAGCGGTTGGCATGGGATGAAGGCGACCGGGCCGCCGCCAGTTGGTTACTGCGTCGCTGCTCCAGACGACGGCGCTGAAGGGATCCCCCCTGGCCCAGAGGTCATTGCGATACTTCCCCTTTCCCTGGAGCCGAGGGGCTTCCCGTGTCAACCTGCCCACAAAGCCCTATCCGCAGAGGGATTAGCTTTCTTCCTTGCCCTTGTTCGGATCGTCGGGATGCTGTCGGTCTTCATCAAGCAAGGTAAGGGTCTACGGCATTCTCTTTGCCTATGACTCGGATCAAATCGAAGCGGCTGCCGAGCCCACCCTTGCCGAGATCGCCAAGCTGATGCGC
Source organism: Thermostichus sp. OS-CIW-26 (assembly GCF_054058395.1). Classification (NCBI taxonomy): domain Bacteria; kingdom Bacillati; phylum Cyanobacteriota; class Cyanophyceae; order Thermostichales; family Thermostichaceae; genus Thermostichus; species Thermostichus sp. OS-CIW-26. The sequence continues at coordinate 25,896 of NZ_JBSSAG010000002.1, forward strand.
GAGCGCACCGACCTCAGCATCCTCGTGGTCGGTCATACCGATGCAACCGGTAGCTTCGACTACAACCTAGGTCTCTCGCGGCGCCGGGCCGAGGCGGTTGTCAACCGGTTGGTTCAGCTGGGTATCGAGCAACGTCGACTCTATCCGGTTGGTGTGGGGTTCTCTGCTCCTGTGGCCAGCAACACCACTGAGGAAGGCCGGGCGAAGAATCGCCGCGTGGAGTTGGTGGATCTGGCAGGTGGCAAAATCCCCTAGAGGGGAGTTTCCAGGTCTTGGGGCAGGACGGGTATCGCCGAAAGTCTGGACACTGCGGCTGCGGCGAACTAGTTTAGAGGCAACTCTTTACTTCTAAGCTATTTCAAGGGGTGGGATCCATGCTTAGGCCCAGTCTTCTGTTCTCCGGCTCGGCTTTGCTGGGTTTGCTGTCCTTGCCGTTTTTGATCGGCGAAGGTGGCTGGTTGACCTCATCTCGTAAGAGCCAGAGTCCTGTCACTGAGGTTTCTCTACAAGCTTGGGAGCACTCCCTGCCCTCATCCCAGGCCTTGTTTGAAGATGAAGCAGGTTCTGGATCTTGGCTCATGCGGCAAGCTCAGCTGCAAGAACGGGTACAGCAGCTTGAGCAGCGCTCTCTCGCTCACCAGCAGCAGGTCTATCAATGGCTTGCGCAACAGGCAGATCCCCAGCCCGCCGGGGTTGTTGGCCGTTCCAACCCAAGCCTTGCCGTGCCGGCACGGCCTCGGCGTCAGGATCCCACTCTCTCTCAATCCTCTGCTCCGGCGGATCTTCCCAATGAGCTGGCGCGGCTAACCCAGTCCATCCAACAGGAGCCGGGAAATGCGCAGCTTTATCTGCAACGGGCGCAATACTTCTGGCGGGAGTCTCAAGAAGATCCTGTTGCTTTACCGCAGCCGGAGCATGCTTCTGCCATTGCTCGCTTGATGCGCTCTGCTCTGCGGGATCTGGATATTGCCATTGCTTTGGATCCCTATCTGGCTGAAGCCTATTTGCTCAAGGCCAAAATCCAACACGAGCGTTTGCAAGAACCTGAGCAGGCTCTGGCAACCTTGTCTCCTCTGGATCGGATTGCCTATCACAACCCGCAACTGCACTTGATCCGCTCTCGCATCTGGGCCGAACAAGGCCATCTGGAATCGGCGTTTGATGTGTCGCATCTGGCGATTGAGCTGGCCAAGCAAAATCAAAGTGCTGCCGATCTTTTCGAGGCCTATGTCCATCGCGGCCTGATGTGGGCCAGCATCTGCGACTTCAATTTGGCCGTTCAGGATTTCAGCCGAGCTCTTGAGTTGCAGCCTTACCAAGGTGATGTGTACTACTACCGGGGTATGGCGCGCGCTTACCAGGGAGAGGATAGGGCTGGTGCCGCTTCCGATTTGGGTAGCGCTTTGATGTTGTGGCGGGCTTCCGGCACGGGATCCCCGGAGCTGCTGGAATATGCAGAAGCGGTACGGATGGAACTGTTGCGGTAGCTGCAATTCTGGCTGGGTTTTTGCTGCGGATCTTTGGTCTGGCCGACTGGGCAGGGAAGTTCTGGGTCTAGGGTCTTTGCCCAAGAGCGTTTGGCAAGTCCAGCTAGGGCAAGCCAGGATGGTAGAACCGTCTGTTACCTAGCCCCCTGAAGAGAACCCAGCCAGATGATGAGCCGAAGACAATTGACCATCTCCGTATCCTCCGTAGCCCTGGTGGTGGCCACAGGGATGCTGTTGTTGCTGCTGTGGCAACTGCGCAGCTTGGTGCTGACCGTGATGATCGCGGTGGTGGTGGCGGCGGCGCTGGCTCCCCTGGTGGATCTGGCCGAGCGACTACGCATCCCCCGCTGGCTGGGGGTTGTGCTGGTGTATTTGAGCTTAATTGCCGGGATTGCCGGCTTGGCTCTGCTCATTGGCCCAACGGTGGCGACTCAGACCCAGCGGTTGCTAGCGAGGTTGCCCTTCTATCTGGAGCGACTACAACTGCTGGTGGACACCTGGATTGCCGATCTGGCGGGGGTGGATCCGGCGGCGCTGGACTACTTAAACCAGTTGCTCGATCCTCAGTCGTTGATGAGCTGGGCAGTTCGCTCGGGACAACGGGTGCTGGTGCAGTCTTTCGACTTCACCCGCGGTTTGCTGGGTGGTCTGCTAACCACGGTGCTGACCCTCTTCATTTCCGGCTACATGCTGGTGAGCGGCTCTGACTTGGTGCGGGGCTTGGTGGAGTTGTTTCCTTATCCCTGGAATGAGCGGCTGGCTCAGCAGGTACACCCGATGGCCCAGCGCATGGGGGGCTACATTCAGGGGCGGGTGCTGGTCTCTGCCATTTTGGGTGTGATGATCACCGTCTCGCTTCGCTTTCTCGGCCTGTCGGAGTTCGCTCTGGCGCTGGGGGTGATCGCTGGGTTTACCAACCTTATCCCCTTCATTGGGCCAGTACTGGGATCCCTGCCCGCCTTGGTGGTGGCAATCGTTCAGGGGGGCTGGACTTTTTTGTGGGTGCTGATCCTATACGTTGCCGTTCAAAACCTGGAAACCTATGTGTTGGATCCTCTGTTGGTGGGATCCTCGGTGCGGGTGAAGCCCTTGTATCAGTTGCTGGCGGTGCTGGGGGGCACCCAGTTGTTGGGTATTGTTGGGGCGGTGATCGCCCCCCCGTGGGTGGCCGGTATGGCGGTGCTGCTGGAGAACCTCTATCTGAAGCCAAAGCAGGAGGCAGAGGTTCGAGCCAGGCTGTATGCTCGGGCCACCGAGGCTGCTGGTTCTTTGGCTTTGCCGGGGATGGATCCTGCCGACGCGAGCAGCCCAGAGCCATCTTTTTCCTCTCGTCCGAATGGCTCTTCAAACGAGCCGGAAGGGTTGCCACAGAAAGAAAGTCTGATACATTTACGCTGAACACTGCTGACCATTACTGCTCAACGGTGAAGCGATAGCATTCTGTCCGTTTCCGAACAGAAAGGCGGTATCCCGCAAAGCTCTGAGCATAACACCCAGAGCGCCTTGCCAATCTCGTGGTAGCCTATGGTTGCACTTTGGGCATCTAAACACCTTTGCGCCACCCAACTTAGTGTGGATGTGCCCGCACCTGGTACAGGTTTTGCTGGTGTACGCTTCCGATACTTCCACGACGACCACGTTTTTCTTTTGGGCTTGAAACTTCAGGAACTGCTTGAACTGATAGTGCGCCCAGGTGAGCATCGCCCTTGCTGTCTTGCTACCAAACTTCCTCCCCGCCTTGGCAACCATCTTGGCTGACTCGAAAGTGGGAAGGAATATCAATCGGTAGTTATCCGTCAGGAACGCCGCTACCTTGCGATGGCACTCGTCCACCAAGTTCCTGATTCTCTCCCGCAGACGAAACGCCGCTTGCCGCATTCGCCTACGCTTGAGTCTCGGTGCCTTGCTCAGCCTGGACTGCAGATCGTCTAGGTGGTAGCACAGCCGAGTGATTCTACCAAAGTCCCCCTTGGCAATATCTACAAAGCCTGCTCCATCAAACCCTGTGAAGAAACTTCTTACCCCAGAGTCAAGCGCAATCACCCCCTTTGCTAACGAACACTGCTCGTTCACGGACTCAGGAAAGATGGCATACCATCTGTCTTTCACTCGCATTAACTCAGTTCCGCGTGCCCATTCTCTGGGCATCTCCTCGGATGCACGGAACGCCAAACCTCGGGTGAGTTTCGGATACCACGTCCCATTGCGAAAGTTGCCGGCGTTGAATTGCAGCGTATGCGACCTGTCCCGCACACTGCGAAACCTCGCGTCTTTGCTTCGGCGAAACGCCAACCACGCCTCGACGACCGCGTTCTGTTTGATGTGGCAGGGGGCGTCCTTTACCCACCCAGGCAGGTCGGAGCGCAGGATGATGTCCCGCAGCTTTCTGGCCGTTCTTGGAGCACCATGCTGACGCTGATAGGCAATCGCTTGGTTGTAGCAGTACCGGCATGCCGCTTGCCAATGCTTCCAAGCCTTAGCCAGCGCTGGTTCCGGATAAATCCGTATCTTTCTCGATTGCAGCCCGGTATTTTCTGAGTCCGTAGAGCCGACTGCTGAAGCAGTGCAGGATGGTGAGGATATCCTCAACCAGTTCCTGTTGGGGAGAAAGGTGATCGTCATCGAGAACCAAGATTTCGCACCCGTATTGATGGCAGTACCACTCAACGAACTCAAATCCAAACCGGCAGAGTCGATCCCGGTGAGCGACCACAATTGTTCCGACATCTCCCGCACGAACTCGTTCCAATAAGGCAAGGAACTTCGGTCTTTTGAAGTCGAGACCGCCGCCAACCTCTCCGACCACTTCGGCTCCAGGATAGAGGTTAACCAGTCTTGCAATCTGTCTCTCCAAGTCTGGTTTCTGCTCTCGGCTGCTGACTCGGGCGTACAAAACGACTCGTTTGACTTTTCTTGGCGCTTTGATGTAGCTGTCGAGGTCATACCTTCTTGCCCTGCCGGATGGTGTACGTATTGCATTGATCCAGCCTTTCTGTTCCCATCGCCTCAAAGTGTGGAGACATACCCCAAAGTAATCCGCCGCTTCTCTCGGTTTTACATACCTAGCCATACCAAGCAGACATACTGAACATACTGTACATTATTTTCAGTATAGTCCAGCGTATCATTGACTAGAGTCATGCTCTCGCCTGCGGATCCCGTAGCCGGAAGAAGTCCCTATTAGCAAGCTTCTCATCTATTCGCCTCTCTCCGCTCTCGGAGAAGGGCTATTGTGGTTGCTGGATAAGGGGCGCATCTCAGCGGTGACGGGCATCGAGGATAAACAGAGCACTGCCTACGACGAACAGGAGACTGGCTCCTATTCCCAGCAGGGTTTGGACAACCTTTAGATTGAGAAGGGTTGGAGCTGCGGGATCCCACGGAGGGGGGTCGCTACCCAAGGTCATCACCTCGCTCGCCGCAAACAGGCCACTCCCCAGCAAAAACAACCAACTGGCCAACTCGTAGCGGTGGTTGCCTCTCATGTCTTCTCCGACTGCAAGTGTTCGTAGGCTTGAGCAGCGGCGGCCATTTCCGCAGCCTTTTTCGAGCGACCTTCACCGCGGCCCCAGCACCGCCCTTGCCCCCAAACTTCCATGGTGAAATGAGGGGGATGCTCCTGGGCGGCCACCAGGCGGTATTCGGGCAGGCTACCCCAAAGGCGTTGGGTCAGTTCTTGCAAGGCTGCTTTGGGGTTGCGCCGAGTGGGGTCTTGGAACCATTGCTCCACTCGTCGGTGTAAGTAGGGATCCAGCCAGGGATGCAGCCTGGGCAGCGTGTAAATACCCCAACTGAGATAAAAAGCCCCAAGCAGAGCCTCGAAAGCATCCGCCAGCCGCCGACCCCGTCCGGCCAAGTCGTTTTGCGAGCTGGATCCCACCTCCAGGTAGCGATCCAAGCCGTGCAGATCCGCCAGTTCTGCCAGGTAAGCATCGCTGGTCAGGTCGGAGCGAATCGCGGTCAGCTCTCCCACCGACAGATGGGGATAGGACTGAAACAAGAATTCCGTAACCAAAATTCGCAGGACAGAATCCCCCAACAACTCCAGCCGATCGTTGTTCCGCTGGCCATCCAGAGAAGGGTGAATCAGAGCCTGATCCAGCAGATCCCAACGCAGTTGTTCCAGCAAAGCCGGATCCCTGAATCCAAGACGAGCCAGCAAATGCTCCAAGGCACGGCGACGGGACGGGATCAACTCAACCATACCATCAGGATACTGACGTTGCCTTAGCGGTCAGAACTGCACAGCTTAGGCCCATTTTGACCTGAGCCATCTCACCCAGGCCGGGATCCCCGCTCAGGCGGTAAGCCAGCTATGCTACAGGAGTAGTATAGGCTTTTCGAGGGAGGATCCCTGCATGCCCATTCGCGCCCATTCCCCCATTCCCACGACCCAGATGGAAGTGACCAGCATTCGGCTGGAACGTGAGCTGAAGCAGCGACTGAAGGCGTTGGCCGGAAATCAGGGTTACCAGGCCCTCATACGGGAAATTCTTTGGAGTTATGTCCTGCGTCACTGATACATTCACGCTGAACTCTCCTGAACATGGTTCAGGAAAGAAGCGATCGCATCCTGCCTATCTCTGAGCAGGAAGGCGGTATCCCGCAAAGCCCTGAGGAATACCCCCCGAGCGCTTTCCCCCTTCACTTCCCGGCAACCGTTGCGGTGGACTCAAGGATCAGGGGGAAACTTGGTCTACTATATCCCTCTCAATGACTTTTGCCAAACCGCCTAAAGCTCAGTAAATTCAGCAAAGTTCAGGGTTTTGGGGGTTAGAGGCATGCTCTCAAGGGGCTGCTGCCCTCAGTCCTGAGGATATTCGGGCCAGCTTCCCGGCCACGGCCCACCAAGCCCAATGCTGTGCTCTCACCGGACGGGCCATTCAACCGCAAGAGCCCATGCTGCTGGGGTGGACCACCGATGGAAAGTTCGTCGCCCTCAGCTCCTCCTGCTTTTAAGTTTTGGAGTCTCTCTCCAGTTGGCGAAGGGATCCAACCGGCACGAGTGCCCATCCGTTTAGATGCCACGAAGTTCTCGATATTTTCTGGCCCGTTCCTCGGCTGGATCGGGGGCTTGAGCTTTGGCAACTGCCTCCTCCAGTTGGGCCATCACCGTCTCTGCCGGTTCAGCGGAGCGGACGACGTAAAACATTAGGTTAATGGCTTCGTTGGCCGTCAGTTTGAGGGTTTCTTTTCCTTTGGGCACCAGCGCGATCTTGCCATCTGTGGTTGTGATGGCTGTATGGGATCCCTTAGCCAGAATCTCCCCAGCTTTTTCCAGAGTGACAAGCATATCCGTAGCTCACGGCAGCAGGACATCTACTATCCTATCGAATGTCTTGGGGCAAACGTTCCAGAAGGGTCTAAGCCATTTGGCGGATTGGGTGGGTTCATCATGGGTTGCCATGCTCTGCCAGCCAAGCATACAAGTGGGGAAACAACTTTTGATTGGCTCCCGGGAAGGGAAATTCCGACAGTTCCGCCGGGCTGACCCAGCGCACCTCGCTACATTGCAGGGCTTGGGCTTCTCCGCCCAGGTAGCGGCAGATAAAAGCAATAAGAGTAACGGTGAAATGGGTGTAGGCATGTTCGATGGTGGCCAGCGGTGCGACCACCTCGATGTCGATGCCGATTTCTTCCTTCACCTCCCGCACTACACACTCAGCAGCCGTTTCTCCCGGCTCGATTTTCCCTCCGGGAAACTCCCACAGCCCACTGAGCATTGAGCTTTCCAGTCGTCGATCGATAAGGATTTCTTTTCCCCGCAGAACAATGGCAACCGCGATTTGCTTATGAGGACGGGAGGCACGGGGTGCAGACATAGGCAATTGTTGGTGTTGACCTCGATTGTAGGCGCTGCAATCCGCTTGCCAAGGGCACTGGCCACAGTGAGGCTTTTTGGGACGACAGACGGTAGCTCCCAAATCCATCAGGGCTTGGTTAAAAGCCCGTGGCTGCACGGGATCCAACAATTGCTGGGAAAGCTGCCACAACAGGGGCAGACACTGGGCCGGAGGCTGTTGCAAAGCCACCAAGCGAGCCAACACCCGCTTAACGTTGCCATCCAAAATGGGCAAAGGCTGATCGAAGGCAGCGCTGAGAATGCCGCCAGCCGTGGTGCGCCCGATCCCCGGCAGAGCCAGCACCTGCTCCAAATCCCTGGGGAACTCACCGTTTCGCTCCCGCATCAAAATTTGGGCAGCTTTGTGCAAGTTCAGGGCCCGCCGATAGTAGCCCAGGCCCTCCCACAGTTTCAGCACCTGCTGCTGGGGGGCTGCCGCCAGTGCTGGGATCCCGGGCAGGGTTTGCATCCAGCGCTGAAAGTAGGGGATAACTGTTGCCACCTGGGTTTGCTGTAACATCACTTCCGAAACCCAAATGGCGTAGGGATCCCGGGTGCGGCGCCAGGGCAGATCCCGCCCGTGTTCACGGTACCAACGCTGAAGAGACTGCCGCAAGCGTTGCAAAGAAGCCTCGTCCCAATTCCCTACCTTGTCCGGGAGGCTTGCAGCGCAGGAAAAGCTGCCCTTAGCTTCTGGAAGAGGCTGAGACTCAAGCTGCGTAAGCAAAGTGCAAAGCCCACCAGATCAGGGCCGAAACCACACCGGCCACAATTCCTGCCGAGATCAAAACGACAATTGGGCTATCTGCCCCCTTGAACTTCATAATGCCGCGATTGTAGTCAGCCATCCTTGCCTCCTACCAGCTCTGGCGTTGGGGTTGTCAGGGATGTTGATCGGGATCCAGATCTGCCAGCTCTATTCACAGGGAAAGCTGTGGCGAAGATGTCCCAGTAGAGGTGCTCCGCACCGCCGGCGCAAACATGCCTGGGGAGAAGCACCGTCCTCGGTCATGCATGATACAACCTTAGCATGGAACAGACTTTGACCCTGGTGATTTGGACTGTTTGGAATAACCAGAAGCTAGGCAACCCGCAGGACTAACCGGTCTGCTTCCCACTGTCGAAATAGGTTGAGAAGGTGGTCGGCTCTCTCTTCATGGGCAGCCAGGATCTCAGCGCCAGAACGGGCTTGATTGGCCAAGGGCAGCAGCAGCTCCACCACTTGGTAGCGGGTAGAGGCTATCATCTTGCCCGGGATGCGGGCGATAGGCCAGAAAATATCCATCTTCTGGGTCAGGATCTGGGCCGGATCCAGCTTGCCCAACAGATCTGAAAAGGGGATTTTTTGATCCCAGTAGCGCACGCTGCCATAGCGGACGAACAAGGGGTTGAGTTGCCAGCGGGAGCTCTTAAAAAATTCGACTGTAAAGGGATCCCAGTGGTCCACCTTTTTCCCTTGATGGCAACACCAGAAGAGATTTTGCGTGTGATACAGAGGCTCCAGATACTCCATGACCCGCAGTTGGTCGATGCGAGCGAGGGCCTCGTAGCGGCGGTGGAACTCCAGGTGGGTGGCGGCAATCAACGGCCTGGCATTCCAATAGTCCAAGTAGGGGGCTACATCGATAAACTCCAGCCCGGCTTGGGCAAGCAAGTCGGGAATCTCGCCGATGTCGAAAGGAATATCATTGGCATGGAAGAAATTATCGACAATGTTTTCATCTTGTCCATAGTATTCTTGGTGAGCCTTGGCGTGCTTGGCCAAAAGGGAATTGGGGCTGGCTCCCTTCAGCAGTTGCCGCACAAATTCGATCTTTTCTGGGGTTGCAGGTGGGGTGATGCCCAACAACTCCAAGGCTCGCCGAATGCGGTAGAGGTGCCAACGGCCTGAACGGTTGTAGAGCATCAGAGCCATCACCCCGTCGGCAGCTAGGCGCGAGGCCAAGTTCCTCAAAGCCTTGACGGGATCGGCAGTGTGGTGGATTACCCCGTAGGAGCTGATCATGTCGAAGCTGCCTTCGGGCCAAGTAGAGGGATCCAGCAGATCCCCGTACTGCACAGAGCAGTTGCGTAGGCCGTGGTGCTTAATTCGCTTTTGGGCAATCTCTAGGGCCGGGCGGCTGATGTCGATCCCGACCACCGACCCATAGCCGGGGTTGCTGGCGGCAATGCCATGCACCTCCCAGCCGGTGCCACACCCGGCCACCAAAAACCTGGATCCTGTGGGCTCTTGCAAGGTGCGGGTGCGGGCGTACTGCGCCAAGGTATAGCTGCCCAGACTGGAGAAGCCCTCAAAGGGCCGGTCGTAAGGAATAGGAGGGTAGGGGAACGTCTCGTACTGGGCCTGCACCGCCCGGGTAATCTCGGCTTCGCTCACCAAAAGCACTTCCTCCCACGCGTTCCCCCCCATCCTAAGGTCTTCTTGACGCTTTGAGCCGGGAGATCTTGCTGGGTTGCCCGTCTGAGAACCTGGCCCTTCACAGCCTGGTTGTAAACCCCGCCGGAGGCAGAGCGGGCGGGACGGAGTCCTCACAAAACCGAGTGAGGCAGGCGACCCTCTGCCGAGCCGTTGGCTAAGGCCCTGCCAGAGCGTGAGTTGCCCGCTTGTAGGCTTCCTCCAGCGTCTCTGCCAAGGTGGGGTGAACGTGCACCAAGCCGGCCAGTTCTCGCACCGTGGCCCGGCGAGCAATGGCCTGAGCTGCCTCGTGAATCAAATCCGCCGCATGGGGCCCGAAGATATGGGATCCCAGCAGTAGGCCGGTGCTCTTGTCAAAGACCAGCTTGACCATGCCCTCTGTCTCTCCCGAAGCAATGGCCTTGGAGTTGCCGCCAAAGTAGGTGCGCACCGTGCCCACGCTGTAGCCTTCCTCCTTGGCCTGAGGTTCGGTCAGCCCCACAAAACCCATTTCCGGGTGAGTGAACACCGCGGCCGGGATGCTGAGGTAGTCCATGTAGGCAGTACGGCCACAGATGTTTTCCACGGCCACTCTCCCCTGAGCTGCCGCCGCGTGGGCCAACATCATCTTGCCGGTCACATCCCCAATAGCCCAGAGGTGAGGCAAATCGGTGGCCATGCGGCTATCGACAGGAATAAACCCCCGTTTGCCGGTGTCGATGCCCAACTCGGCCAAGCCCAGCCCCTCTGAGACCGGGATCCGACCGGCAGCCACCAAGCAGCCATCCACCTGCAGCGTCTCGCCGTTGGAGAGGTGAATCGTTACTGGCTGGCCAGGGATCACCTGCTTGGCCGTGATCCCCACGTAGGTCTGGATTTGCCTGGGCTTAATCAGCACCCGCTGGGCCAGGCGGGCAATATCGGGGTCAAAGGCCGGCATCAGGGTCTCCAGGGCTTCGATGAGGATGACCTGGGATCCCAAGGCAGTGTAGATGTCGGCAAACTCCTGGCCAATGTAGCCACTGCCGATAATCGCTAGGCGCTCCGGGATCCACTCCAGCCGCACCGCCTCGTCGCTGGTGAACACCGTCCGGCCATCCACCTCGATGCCAGGGGGCACAAAGGGGCGGGAGCCCGTAGCAAGAATAACATCCTGCGCCGTGTAGGTATAGGATCCCTTCTCTTCCTGGACTTCCACCTGCTGGGGTGCCACCAACTTGCCCCGCCCTCTCAGGATTGTTACCCCCAGCCTCTCCAGGGAGCGGGTCATGTCGGCGCGGATTTTCTCCACCACTTGGGCAGCATGATTGGCAATAGCCTCTCGGTTCACCTGAAGGGATCCCACTTGGATGCCCAGCTCAGAGCTGTGTTGCAGTTCCCGCAGGCGTCCGGAGGCGGCCAAGAGAGCCTTGGAGGGGATGCAGCCGCGGTTGATGCAGGTGCCGCCCATTTCTGCACCTTCAACGATGGCGGTCTTCAGGCCAGATTCGACCGCATGTAAAGCAGCGCCGTGACCGCCGACGCCGGCACCGATGATGATCAAGTCAAAATCGAAGCTCATGGCGAGATTGGATAACCGGTGCTTCATTCTCTCATCTTGTCGGCCTTCCCAGAAACCAGGCTGAGAGCACCCAAACCATGGGGTAGCATAGGGTCGCTTGTAGCTGGGGGGGAGCGGGGGTACGCATGGAACTGCAAGCTTTGATTTTCGATGTGGACGGCACGCTGGCGGACACGGAGCGGGATGGCCATCGCGTGGCCTTCAACGCCGCCTTTGCCGAGGCAGGGCTGGACTGGCACTGGTCGGTGGAGCTGTACGGCCAGCTCTTGGCCATTACGGGAGGTAAAGAGCGCATTCGCCACTTTATCGACACCATTCAGCCGCCGCTGCTCCCTGGGGAAGATCTGGTGGCTCTGATTGCCCGGTTGCACCAGGCCAAAACCCGCCACTACACGGCTCTGTTGGCCAAAGGCGGGATCCCTTTGCGCCCCGGTGTCAAGCGGCTACTGCAGGAGGCCCAAGCTGCTGGGATCCGTCTAGCCATTGCCACCACCACCACGCCGGAAAATGTAACGGCCCTTTTGGAGCACGCGCTGCCGGAGAGCCTGAGCTGGTTTGAAGTGATCGCTGCCGGCGATATTGTCCCCGCCAAAAAGCCCGCCCCCGACATCTACTTCTACACCCTGGAACAGATGGGGCTGCCCCCTCAAGCCTGCCTGGCCTTTGAAGACTCGGAGAATGGGCTGCGCTCTGCCCAACAAGCGGGGGTCCCCACTGTGGTGACAGTAAACGACTATACCCGGGATCAGGATTTTTCCGGGGCAGCTTTGGTGTTGGATCACCTAGGGGATCCTGAGAATCCCTTTCGGGTGTTGGCGGGAACGGTGGGATCCCACCGCTACTTCACCCTGGAGTTGGCCTGCCAAGTCCATGCCCAAGCCATTCCCTCTGAGGTGGGAAACTGATGTCAGCAGCAGAGCTCCCAGACCTGCAGCAGCGCCTAGAGGCCCATCTGCGCCAGGTGGCCCAGCCGCGGGATCCCGACTGGTCGCCCTTGGGCCATCAGCAGGTGGAGCGCTACATCCAAGAGCAGCTCTCTGGCTGGGGATCCCTGGAGTCCTTCCCCTTTGAGGCCGGTGGCCGCCTGCACCGCAACTGGATCTTGAAATTGCCGGGATCCCGTTCTGGTCGCCCGCCCATTCTCATTGGGGCCCACTTCGACGCCGCTCCGGCAACCCCTGGAGCAGACGACAACGCCAGCGGCATAGCGGTGTTGCTGGAATTGGCCCGCCATTTTGCCGCCAACCCTGCCCCTTCCCCCCTGTGGCTGGTGGCTTTTGACCTGGAGGAGCGGGGAATGGTGGGCAGCACAGCCTACGCCCGCTTTCTTAAACAGCAGCGCCAGCCCCTGCGGCTGATGCTCTCTCTGGAGATGCTGGGCTACCGGGATCCCGCCCCCGGATCCCAGGACTATCCCGCCGGCCTTGAGAAGCTTTACCCCAACCGGGGAGATTACATTGGCCTTATTGGCAACTGGCCCACCTGGGGGGATCTGCTCAAGCTGCAGCGTGATTTTCAAAAAGTGGGGATCCCTTGCTGTTGGTTGTTGGCCGGGCAGCGAGGCTTGATCCTACCTGCCACTCGCCTGAGCGATCACTCCCCCTTTTGGGATGCGGGTTACCCTGCCGTTATGGTTACCGACACCGCCTTCTTGCGCAACCCTCACTACCACAAGCCAAGCGACACCCTCGAAACCCTAGATCAAGACTTCCTGACGGGGGTCTGCCAGGGCTTGATGGCCGGGATCCGCTTGCTGTAGCTCTTCCAAACACCACAGTCGTTCCGGCAGCAAGTAGCGTGCGTTGAATCCCAACTCCCCTCTCCTGGAAGGAGGCCAGGGGTAAGGATGGAATTGGCATCCTCAGTACGGAGATTTCTCCAGGGGGTTCGCGATTCTGCGACCGAGTCCTTTGCTGAAGAGGGGAGACAATAGACGAGAGTAGTAAGACGAGAGTAGTAGCAGGGAAAAGGTTAAAAAACCTGCCTTGGCACTGTAAAACTCAGCAGGAGATTGCGTATGAGCGCTTTTGCCCAAGCTCCCAAAAAGTGTGCCTCCGCCGCTTTCAAAGAAGAGGGCAAGCTGCAAGAGTGTATCCAGCGGCTTTTGAACCGTGGCATTCCCAACGATCGCATCTCCATTATTGGCCGCAACTTTCAAACCGAAGCCAAAATTACCGGGTTTATCACCCGCAAAGAGGTGGTTCTGGACGGTCTGACCAATGGGGCCATCTATGGATCCCTGTTCGGATCCCTGCTGGGGCTGCTCACTGGCGTGGGGGTGCTGTTCATTCCCTTTTTGGGGGCAGTGGTGGCCGCTGGGCCTCTGGGAGCCGCTTTGTTGGGGGCAACGGGCGGCGCTTTGTACGGAGCACTGGGAGCGGGCCTGGGATCCGCCCTGATTGCCTTGGGTATGCCGCAGGAGAAAGCCGCCATCTACCAAACCCGGGTACAGGCGGGCGAGTTCTTGTTGGTGGTGCAAGTACCGGAAGAGAAGTCGGGCGAAATTTACTTGCTGCTGCAGAGTGCTGGCGGAGAGGAAGTTTCCATTGCCGACTTGAACTTGCCCGGTGAGCCAGAGGGAGACTTAACCCCAGAGAGCATCTCGCCGGAAATCCGCGCTGACCTCTCGGAAGAAGCGCAGCAAACCTTTGTGGAAGCCTACAACCAAGCCAAACAAGAGAGCAATAACTCCACCCATGCACTCCTCAAAGCTTGGGAAAAGGTCAAGCAAATTTTCACACGAGATGAGAAAGGGATCTTCTCCAAACGCAAGCCCTAGCCCAAAAAGTTTCCGAAGTAGCGAGAGCACAGTAAAGCGCCATCTCGCCGCTCTGCCTGTACGTGTTCTGGGTCTGCTCCAATTTTTTAGCTGCAACCTTATATCCTGAGAATAGCCCGAAAAACTCTAACCTAACCTTGCAGGGGTGAGCCTATGGCTGCAAGTGACTTCAAGGATTACTACAAGATCCTGGGCGTCAGCAGAGATGCCTCTGCCGAGGAAATCAAGCGCGTCTATCGCAAGTTGGCCCGCCAGTATCACCCCGACGTGAACCCCGGCAACAAGGCGGCAGAGGAGCGCTTCAAGGAGATCAACGAAGCCTACGAGGTGCTCTCTGATCCAGAGAAGCGGCGGCGCTACGACCAGTTTGGGCAGTACTGGCAGCGGGTGGGTACTGGTTCTGCTGCTGGAATGCCGGGCATGGAGGGCTTCGCCCAATACGCCAGCTTCGAGGAGTTTATCAACGAGCTGCTGGGCCGTATGGGCTCCCGCCGCAGCGGGTTCCAGGGCTTCGCCGGCGGCTTTGGGCCGTTTGTTTCGGTGGATTTGCCGGGGCAGGATGTGGAGGGCACTCTGGGTCTCAGCTGGGCAGAAGCTTTCCACGGCACCCAGAAACGGCTGAACCTAGATGGAGAAACGCTAACCATCCGCATTCCCCCCGGTGCCAAGCCGGGCAGTCGCATCCGCGTCAAGGGCAAAGGCCAGGTCAGCCCCTTTGGCGGGCCAAGAGGGGATCTCTACCTCACCCTGGAGCTGCCCCCCCATCCCTTCTTCCGCTTTGACGGAGACAACCTGCTCTGCGAGCTGCCCATTACTCCTGACGAGGCGGCTTTGGGAGGGACGGCGGAAGTTCCCACCCCCACGGGTCGCGTGCAACTGAGGATCCCTGCCGGGGTAGACAGCGGCCAAACCCTGCGGCTGCGGGGCCAAGGCTGGCGGGATCCCCAAGGCCAGCGGAGCGACCTGCTGGTGCGGCTGAAGGTGGTGGCACCCAAATCCCTTTCCCAGACCGAACGGGATCTCTACGAAAAGCTGCGCCAAAGCCGTAGCTGGGATCCCCGCGCCCACTTGCAGGAGGTGAGTCTATGAGTTTGGCCATTGTGCGGGTAGAAGAACGGCTCTATACCTTCGAGCAGGCCACGGAACTGCTGGGGATCCCTCCCCACCTGCTGGAATGGCTGCTGGCCCAAGGCTTAGTGGAGGCCGAGAGCAGCTACCTGACCCCCCAACAGCTCAGGCGGTTGTTGCAAATGAGCCGCCTACACCGAGACTTGGGGCTTAACTGGACGGGGGCAGCGATGGTCTTGGACATGGCTCAGGAAATTGCCCGGCTCAGGGGGCAACTGCGCCACTACCGCGGATTTTGAGGCTGCCCAGCTAACCCATCGAGGAGATAAACTTCGATGAACCCTATGGAACAGATCATCCGACGTAGCCAGGTGGTGGGCCTGCTGGCCCTCGATGGCAGCACTGCTACCGCATTGGGTACCGTAGAAGAAATCTGGGTTGACCCAACAGGGCGGGTATGCTACTTCACCAGCCAGCAGGGGTACACCCCCCTGGAGCAGATTTCTCTCATCGGGCCAGACGCGCTGCTGACCTACTCCACCGTTTTTGCTACCCCCCTAACCCCCATCAGCTCTCTTTACCGTCGCACAGTGCGCATTGGGAATCGAGAGGTCGGCTGGATTGAGGATTTTCTCTTTGACTGGGAGACCGGATCCATTGCCGCTTATATTCTGGGTGGCAGCATTGCCGAGCCTTGGGGGGGGCGCGCCGTTCTCCTGCCTGAGGATGTGGAAGCCATTGATGTGGACGCGGTGGTGGTTAAGGAGGATGCTCCGCAGCGGCTGAAATCGGAAGCAGAAGGCTTGAAGAACTTTTGGAGCGAAAAATCTCGGCAGGTGAAACAGCTTATCCAGCGCATGGGGGATCGCCTCAAGGCGTTGGTTGGCCCACAGGATCCGCCGGAGGTGGTGCGCGTTAAGGTGAAGCAGGTGCGGGACGAGCTGGCCAAAGGGGGCAAGTTCGATCTCTCCCTACTGGACGAGGCGGCAGAGTTTCTGCAACACAAGTGGGAAACCTGGCAACATCGCCTCAGCCGCGCCGCTCAGCGCATGCAGGCTGCCCTTCAGGCTGCTTGGGAGAAGCTGACCGAATAATTTTTCAACCTCTAGCCTACGGTCGCTACAGATGCTGCGAAGTTGATTCTTAACTCCCCTCTCCCTCTAAGGGGGCTGGGGGTGAGGGTCAGCAGCAGGGGGATTCCGTCCCACTGCGCCGTCGGAACTGTTGCAAACCCGTTGGAAATGGCCACCCTCGCCCAACTCTAGCTGACAGATGGCGGCCTTTTCCGCTAGAATTTGGGATCGCTGTCAATGCTCGGATCAGGTTTCAAGACCCCCGCAGGGCACCTGTACGGCAGGGAGAAAGATGACTTACGCAATTGTGGAAACCGGCGGTAAGCAGCTTTGGGTGGAGCCGGGGCGTTTTTACGAGGTCGATCGCCTGGCAGAAGTGGAGGAGAACAGCCCCTTCGATTTGTCTCGTGTGCTGTTGATCAACCACGAGGGACAAATCACGTTGGGGCATCCCTACGTTTCGGAGGCGGTCGTCAGGGCACGGGTTTTACAGCATCGGCGCGGCGATAAAATCATCGTCTACAAGATGAGGCCAAAGAAAAAGACCCGCAAAAAGAGGGGCCATCGGCAACCGCTGACCCGTCTGCTGATCGAGTCTATTGAACTCAATGGGGTGCCCCTAGCCACGGCACCATCCCGTACGGAAGCGGCTCCAGAGTCTAACCCAGAGGCAGCCCCTTCGGCAGCGGCGACAGGGATCCCTGCGGATGAGGAATAAACTCTGAACTCAGGTGTCCTGAATCCCGATTTCTTTATCTTGTTGTTGATCATGCAGTTGCATAGGAGGCGTTATGGCTCATAAGAAGGGAACGGGCAGCACTCGCAACGGTCGAGATTCCAATGCCAAGCGGCTGGGGGTGAAGCGCTATGGGGGCGAGCTGGTGCATCCCGGCCACATTCTGGTCAGGCAGCGGGGCACCAAGTTTCACCCAGGGGTGAACGTGCGCATCGGCGGCGACGACACCTTGTATTCTGTGGTCACCGGCATTGTGACTTTTGAGCGCTATGGCAAGTGGCGGCAAAAGGTGAGTGTCTACCCAGCTGAGGTGGCTGCCCAGTAGGGAAAGGCCCAGCTTTGAAACTGCCTGGGAGAGCATGACTCTAGTCAATAATAAGCTCAACTATACTGAAAATAATGTATAATATGTTCAGTACGGATTACTACCAGTTGATCTTTCTGTTTACTTTCGAGTCTGCCAACATGGTAGCCAAAGCAAAGCAGAAAATTGGTAGTAAGACGACACGGAAACTGCGCTTTGGGTATTCTACTCAAAGCTTTGCGGGATACCGCCATTCTGGTTGGAAACAAACAGAATGCTATCGCTGCATAGTTGAACAGTGATGTTCAGCAGTGCTCAGCGTAAATGTATCAGTTTCTTCCGCAAGAGAAGATTCTCGCTTCTGTCGACCAAGCTGCTTGCCGGGCTGAAAACTGTCTGCTCCAGAGCAGACAGGGTTTTGCTGTTGCTGATTCCTGAACTTTTTTCGTTCTTGAGGATTGGGGCCAGCCGGAAGAGAAGAGGAGCTAGGGATCCCTGACCCTTCAAGGGCGAAAATGGCAAAAGCGTGGAAGGCAGAAAGCTGATGCGGGTGTATCTGTTTCGCTGGGCAGGGTTGCTTCACCTCATTGCCGGGGTGATGTACCTCTACTGGCGACTGACAGCCGGGTTGATGGATTTGGGATCCCTTTTGTTTTGGGGGGCAGAGCTGTATGTTTGGCTGGCAGCGGTGGGCTTCACCCTCAGCCGCTATCCCCAGGTGCCGAGAGAGACGATCCCATCCCCGGAGGTTCTGCGGCGGTCGTTTTTCCAGTTACCGCGAGTGGATGTGCTGGTGATGCGCCAGTGGGATTCCGTAGAGGCAACCCGGCAGACGGTGCTCTCGGCTCTGCACCTCGACTACCCGTGGGAGCGGTTGTTTGTCCACATTGTGGATCGGGTAGAGGATGAGGAGATGGCCAAGGCGGCCCGGGCCATTCCCTGCGAATACTGGGCCTGCCCTAGCCCCACAGCCGACCCCCTGGCTTACGCGATGGGATCCCCTCATATCCAAGGGGAGTATCTCCTCCTAGTACAGCCGGGCCATTTTCTCGAGCGGGACTTCCTGTGGCAGACCTTGCCCCACTTTTACGACTCGCCGGAGCGGGCTCCCATCGCCAATCGTATCGGGTTTGTGCAGGCGATGCTGCGCACCCTAGGCCAGCCCAGAGCCGTTCACCCCCTGCAACAGCTTTTGGCGGTGGGATCCGAAGGGTATCAGGCGGCACCCCTGTTGGGTTCTGGCTGTCTCATCCGGCGCAAGGCTTTGGAAGGGATCCCGCAGATCGACATTCGCCGCCCTGTGCAGTTGGGGTGTCAGATGCACTGCCGCGGCTGGCAGTCTCAATTGGTTCGCCAAACCCAGGTTACGGGTGTTTTGTTGCCCTTGCGCAACCGCCGCGTTGCTTTGCTGGCTTTGTTTTCGGCCTTGAGGGAAAACCCCTTTTGGGGCAAGCCGACCACACAGCAGCAGCGCTTTCAATACCTGTGGCTGGCCCTCTGGGCTGCCGGTGGGATGGCGGAGCTGGTCTACTTGGCGGTGCCGATGGTCTTTCTCTGCACGGGGTGGATGCCGGTGCCGGCCTTTGACCGGGTCTTCTTCGCGTGGTTTTTGCCTTATGCTCTCCTAGGGCGCATCAGTTGGCTCTTGGCCTTTCCCCCCCATCTGTGGGGGGCAGCTTGGCAGTCGGAACGGCAGACGGGCAGCCAGTTTTTTCAGTCCATCCAGGCGCTGGTGCAAAGTCTGCAGGGAGTGCCCCCCTATCCCGAGCAGCCTTCCCAGCTCTCCTTAGGACCTCAGGCTCTGGCTATTGTGCTGACTTTTCTGGCTATGGGGGTGGGATCCCTGCGTTCTGCCGGCAGTTGGGATCCCTCTTGGCCTGAGCTGCTGTTTGGCTTGGTCTGGGCCTTCTACAACCTGATGATCCTGACGGTGCGCCCCGACGATCACGATTTTGCCGGCTTTGCTTTTCCCAGCAGCAGCGCCGCTGCGGCGACAGAAGAGAGCGCCGACCCATAGGCTGCCAAGCCAAGACAAGTTCATCGCAAAACCAAATCCCCACATCCATTCAGCTGCTGCATGGATGAAATGGCAGGCTGCCGCGGCAGATGGTGGGCAAACGCTATGCTGTGAGAAGTGTAAGATAAGTGGATCGGCACAGGTTGTCTCCAACTCTCCGGGGAGGTGTACCGGTGGAGAGGGGGGATCCCTGGCCAAGTCGCCCCTCCTGTTTGCAGGATTGAACGCGGTCTTCTAGGTTCAGAACGACACACCTGTGGAGTCAGAGAGACCCCCCCTTCGACTGCTCCCCCTGGGTACGGATCCCTGGCAGCAGGGCTGTGCCTATTGGCTGGAGATGGGATCCCACCGTTTGCTTCTCGATTGCGGGTTGCCCGCTCCTGCCCTCTTTAAGGCTCTGCCAGGGATCCCGGATGCGGTAATCTGCAGCCATGCTCACTTTGACCATGTGCAAGGGCTACCTGCTTTTCATCGTCGTTACCCTCAGGTACCTCTCTACGCCACGCCGGTGACTGCTCATTTGGCCGCTGGTCTGTGGGAGTGTGGCGTTTGGCCAGGCTACGACCGGGACATTCGCTTTCCCCCCTTTCGGGCGCTGCCTTTGGGCCGGGCGCGAGAGATTTTGCCCCATCTGATGCTCACTTTCTTTGCGGCTGGGCATCTGCCGGGAGCGGCGGCAACCCTGCTGCAAAATACCCAAACCACTCCGGCCCAAGCCTGCGTGTACACGGGCGACTGTTCCCTGGCCTCAACTCGCTTTGCCCCCGGCTTGGATCTCATTGCTTTGCGCCACTGGCAGCCGGACGTGTTGCTCATCGAGGCTTCGCTGGGATCCACCCGCCATCCACCCCGTCGTCACCTGGAAAATCGCCTGGTGGAGCGGTTGCTCAGCGCCTTGGAAGCGGGGCAAACGGTGCTGTTTCCCCTGCCAGTGTTGGGGTTGGGGCAGGAGCTGATCTTTCTCCTCAAAGCCCACCACCGCTTTACCCAAGCCCCCCAAGAGCTCAAGATATGGGTGGCGCCGGGGCTGGCGGCAGGCTGCAATCTCTACGAGCGCTTGCTCACCTACCTGCCGGAGCCGGTGCGCAATTTCGCCACCTACCAGCCCTTGTTCTGGGAAGACCGCCTGCAGCCGCGGGTTCAGCCCCTTACCGAAGCGGATCCTCTGCCCCAAGGCTTGCTGCTGTGCGACGCCGATGCCGGGCCTGAGGCTTGGGATCCAATTTGGTCGAGGTTGTTGGCCCAACCGCAGCGCTCCTGTCTGCTGGTGCGGCTGCCGGAAGTGGAGCTGGCCACCCCATTTGAGCGTTGGCCGGCGCCGCTGCGCTCCCGCATTGCCGTTGAATGGATAACCTGGCACAGCCACAACGATGTCGGGCATCTCACCCAGATCATCCACACCTTTCGCCCCCAGCATTTGGTCTTGGTTCACGCCGACCCCAAGCAGGCTCAGGATCTGGCGGATCTGCCGGAGCTGTGCAATCGCTACCATGTCCACTGCCCTCAGCCTGGGCATTGGCTGGAGTTGCCCGATGGCCGCCTGCAAACCCCGGTCAAGCTCCCGGATTCTCCTGCCGAGGTCACGGATCCCGCTGTGCGCTACGAGGGGGAGGTGGAAGAAGTTTGGCAGGAGCAGGGGTCGCCGCGGACTTTGGCGGGGGTACAGGTGCGTCTGCCCCCCCAGATTACCCAGGATCCCCGTTGGCTGGCCTGGGCCGATACCGGCCTGGTGGAAGCCCGCTGGCAGGGATCCGAACTGGTGCTGCGCGGCCTTTCTCCACGGGAGCTGATCCGCCCGGCAGAGGCTGCCCCTTCTCCAGCAGGGATCGTGCCGCGTCCAAAACAGCCTTCTGTATCCAGTCATCACGGTGGCAAAAAGTGCCAAAATTGTCGCTTTGCCCGCCAGATCTTGACTTCCCAAGCCCAAGCCTTTCGCTGCGATCAGGAACGCTCTCCCCTCTACCGCCTCAGGGTGGATCCCCAGGGGAGCTGCCCCTACCATCAGCCGCAGGAGATCCGCTCTTCCGGTTAGCCGTCAAGCCAGGGAAGCCCAAAGGCTAGAATGGGGCAAGTCGCGGTGCCAACCATGCTTGAGCAAGATTCCTGGGCAAATCATCGCCGTGGGCCGGTCGGATCCCTGGAGCGCCCAGCCGAGGCCTTGGCTGCGGCCAGCCCGCCCGTAGTGCAGATGGTTGGGGTGAACAAAGTCTATCCACTGCCGGAGGGCAGTTTTCAGGCCCTCTACGATATCGACTTGGCGATCCAGCCGGGAGAGTATTGCGCCATTATGGGGCCCTCTGGATCCGGCAAATCCACCCTGATGAACCTCATCGGCTGCTTGGATCGGCCCAGCTCAGGGCGCTACTGGCTGGATGGGGTGGAAGTTTCCACCCTGACCGATCGCGATTTGGCCCACATTCGCAACCAAAAAATCGGCTTTGTCTTCCAGCAGTTCCATCTCCTGCCCGTCCTGACAGCGCTGGAGAACGTCATGCTGCCCTTGGCCTATGCTGGGATCCCGGAGCCGGAGCAACGCCGGCGGGCCAAGCAAGCCCTAGAACAAGTGGGCTTGGGGAGCAAACTGCAGCAGCGTCCGGCCCAACTCTCCGGCGGCCAGCAGCAGCGGGTGGCGATTGCTCGTGCCATTGTCAACCGACCCCAACTGTTGCTGGCTGATGAGCCGACTGGGGCTCTGGATAGCCATACCGGCCAGGAAGTGCTGAACCTTTTTGCGGAGCTCCACCGGCAGGGCATCACCCTGGTCGTGGTCACCCATGACCTTGAAGTAGCCCAGGCCGCCCAGCGCATTATCCGGGTTGGGGATGGCCGTTTGCTGGATTGAGAGGGATCCGCCTGGGGGCAGTTGGGTTCAGGAGAGTTCCCAGTTGCAGTGAACTGGCGTGCCGGATGGATCCCTGGCCTCACTTTGGGTGAAGGTCGAAGGGAATGTCTTAAACGGGCATGGGATAACCCTATCTAGGATGGCCCAGCTTGGGCTACTCTAAACGCAACTGAGGGCTTGGGAAGAGGATCCGTCCATGAAACTGATCGAAGATATCATCCGGTTTTTGGAAACCCGCCTGGAAGAATTTCTCAGGACCCACCCCGAGATCGAGCTGCAAGCCCTCGATGAGCAGTTGCGCCAGCAGGAATCGGATACCCTGCGGCTGTTGCAGGAAAGCCGCGCCCAAGAGGAAGCTCTCCAAAAAAGCATTCTCAACTTGGCTGAGGAGATCAAAACCTGGCACTTTCGCATTGAGAAGGCGCAGCGGGCCAATCGTCCCGATCTGGCCGAAGGAGCGCGACGCCGGGAGGCTGAGCTGTTGGAGAGGGGCAGCCAGCTATGGGGTCAAATGAAAGCCCAAAAGGAGAAAATCCAACAAATGGAAGCCCTGCTGCCGCAGATTCGCCAGCGCCGCCAAGAAGTGAAGGCTAAGCTGCAGGAGGTAAGAGCCGCGCAAGCCAAAGGCATCGACAACCCGGACCGGAATTTCAGCCCTTGGGGAAAACCTTTCGAGGCTTGGGATGAATTGGAAGAGAAATTTCGTCAGCTAGAGGTGGAAAACGAATTGAATGACACGAAGAGGAAGGTGCGGGAACAGCAGCGGCGGTAACAGCCTGACCCAAAATCTTGTTAGTTTGCTAATGTTGAATCCAGTCGCAACAGCCAAAATCGAGCTGGGCGGAACTTGTGATTTAAGCCCTTGGTCTCAAGAGCCATAGCCACATCATTTCCAGAACTTTCTCTGGCACCGACCGGGAAGAAAAGTTTCTCCTCTCCCCCAAGAGTGATACGCTATTGGGCATGAATGAGTTGTATCTGAATCACCCCACATTTGGTCTGCTCTACAGCCTGTGTCAGGTCGACGAAAATCAGGCTCTCTTCACCACTCTCTACGCCCAAAGGCTCTTTTTTCGGGTTTACTTCAGGCCGCCGGATAACAGCGGGGATCCTGCTGCCATGGAGGAGTTGGTCTTCGATCCGATTAGCCGTAATGAGGCTCGCCAGCTCATCGAAGAGCAAATGCGCCTGCTGCGCCGTGCTGCCCGCCAAGATGAGCTAGAACAATTGCAGTTGATCTACAAGCAAACCTTTTCGTAAACTACCCGACCCTGACTGCTTCGCAGTACAGGGCGGGCTTTCGGTAGCCCTGCAGTTGGCAAGCCAACCACGGGCCTCTAGGCTGGTTTACGACAGCCCCAAGCTTGGCAATCATGTTGGCCCCATTCCAGTCCGCATCCCCTTCCCATCCACAGTGCCCACACTTGAACTGCTTCCCACTGCGATAGGATTGCGTAGGATCGGGATGGACGTGCAAACACCGGTGGCAGGTCTGCGACGTGTAGGCAGGCGGCACCAGAATCAAGGTAACCCCTGCACGCAGAGCCTTGTATTCCAGAAACTGCCTCAGCTGGTAGAACGCCCAACTGTTGGCCCTGCGTCGCTCGGCTTTGCTGCGGGGTTGTTGGTTGATACGCTCCCGTATCCCTGTCAAGTCTTCCAGAGCAATAGCGCTGTTTGTGGCTTTTGCCCTAGAGACAATAGCTTTGGAGATGCGATGATTGACCCACGCCTGAAAGCGTCTCTCCTTGCCAGACAGCCGTTGCAGCAGTTGACGGCATCTGCGCCGCGAACTGCGTGTGCCCTTACTGGCTTTGCGTTGGAGTACCGCCCTCAACCGGGAGTAGTGGTCTCGGACTCGGTTCAACTGCTGTCCATTCCAGTTGTCCCCCTCTGACGTATGGGCAATATCTGTCCTTCCAAAGTCCACCCCGATCACCTTGTCGGTATCTTGTTGCTTGGGTGGTTTTTTCTCTACGCAAATCTGGATGTAGTAGGAGCCATCCTTCCGCTGGACTAGGGTGGCCGATTTGGGGTTAGAGCCAGCCAGCATTCCCCTCTGGTAGTTACCAATGGCTAGCTCAAAGCGTTCTCTCCCTTCAACCGTGGTCAGCGACACCGTCCAGTCTTTCTCGCGGAATGAAAAGATACGTGCGTCATAGGTCGCGAAGCCCCCCTTGAACGCTTTGACGGGGCGGTTTTTCTGTCGGGCAACCTTGCGGGCACCGGCCAGCCATCTGCAGACCTGCTGAGCCAAGTTACTGGACAAGCCGAACCGGGCACGGATTTCGCGGTAGCACAGAGATTGAAGTTTAACGGCGTTGGTGACTTTCTCGGGCGTGTTTTGGTTGACCCAGTTCAACGCCTGCACAAAGGCATCCAAGGTCGCGTCCAACTTTGCGGCCTGCGACTGGGACACCTTGAGCTTACAGGAGACGGTCAGGACTTGGGTCATGGTTCTATCGTAACTTCCGCATTCCTCCCGACACTGACCCTACGGGTACAGTGCGGGGCTCCTGCGATTTCTAGCTGAAGGTCTTGCAGGGCTCAGGACGAGGGTTTTGTTCCTCAGATAAGATAGCCACCTAAAACTGAGACAGAAAGCGCAGGTCGCTGGTATAAAACAGGCGGATATCCTGAATGCCGTGGAGGAGCATGGCCATCCGCTCAATGCCGATCCCTGCCGCAAATCCGGTGTAGCGCTCCGGGTCGTAGCCCACCGCTTGAAATACATTGGGATCCACCATGCCGCAGCCGAAGATTTCCAGCCATTTCGAGCCAAAGCGCACGTCCATCTCAGCAGAAGGCTCGGTAAAGGGAAAATAGCTGGGCCGAAAGCGGGTTTCTCGCTTGCCCAATAGGCGGGTGATGAAAGTGTTGAGGGTGCCCTTCAGGTCGGAAAAGGTGAGGTTCTCGCCCACCGCCAAAATTTCCATCTGGTGAAACACAGCGGAGTGGGTGGCATCCACGGTATCGCGGCGCATCACCCGACCGGCATGCACAATGCGCAGCGGCGGCTGGTGTTGCTCCATGTAGCGCACCTGCACCGAGGAGGTTTGGGTACGCATCAGGTAGCCATTGGCCAGGTAGAGGGTATCCTGCATATCCCGCGCCGGATGGTCGGCAGGGGTGTTGAGGGCCTCGAAGTTGTAGTACTCCGTCTCGAGCTCAGGCCCATGCACCACGGTGTAGCCCATGCCCACAAAGATATCGAGCATGCGGTCGATGGTGGCCTGCAGCGGATGGATCCGCCCCAGAGGCCGACGGGGCCCGGGCATAGTGACATCCAGGCGCTCTGCTTCTAGGCGGGCCAGCAGTTGAGCTTCACCAAGGGCCTGTTTGCGCTGCTCCAGACTGGATTGGAGGGCCTCTTTAAAGGTGTTGGCCAAAGCGCCAATGGCAGGCCGTTCTTCTGGGGGCAGCTTCCCCATTCCCCCCAAGATTTTGGAGAGCTTACCTTTCTTGCCCAGGTAGTCGATGCGGATCTGTTCCAGAGCCTCCAGACCGTCAGCTTGTTCCACTTGGGCGAGGGCCTCGCTTTGCAGGGTGAGAAGCTGTTGGCGAAGCGTGTCTTTTTCGTCTTGCATGGGGCCGATTCCAAGGGCAGAAGGGATCCCTGGGGTTGTGAGGAGTCCCTACAAAGGTATCACAGGAGGGAGCTCGGTCGCGCCTTTGCATCCGATGGGGTTGGTCGGCAGCAGGGGGAACCCTTTTGGGGAACTAGCTCTGAGGCGCCGAATCTGGCAACAGACACCCCAGAGCGTCACACCCTGCCGGTCCCTCTGCTGCCAAGGTAAAGTTGCGGTCGTAGCGGGCCAGGGCCGCGAAGAAGTTATCTGTCCGCCGTCTCTTTTTGACCTCGGCCACCAGTCGTTCGTAGGTGGGCTTGTCGATTTTCTCAAAAGGCAGGCGGGGGAAGGGGGCATCGAAGCGGGCCAGCAGCGCTGCGCTGATGTAGCCCTCGTCGTCGCGGATGGCTTCGTAGATACGGGATCCCAGAGCTTCCACCTCGTCCTCCCGCAGCTCGATGGTGGCGGAGGTGTTGTGGGTGGTGTAGTACCTCTGAACCTGCATATAGAAGTCAAACTGGGCCAGGGCCGAGAATTGCTCGATCTCGATCTGGCCAGCACCGGGCAGGTTGGCCCATTCTACTTCCACAGGCAGTTCCACCAGCCATTCGGTACAGCGGGGATCAAAGGGGTCGTTGAGCAAGTTCCCGTTTTCATCTTTGTCCGCCTGAGCAGGTACCACCGAGTAGCCATAGTCCAGACAGGCCAGCGCCACCGGGTCATTTTTGGCAAAGGTGATGCGGCGGATGTAGCGTTGGGCTTTGGGCGGGTGCCAGCCGGGAGAGGCGTTGGTGAGCAGCGACTTGGTGCCGGCGGGCTGAACCGTGGTGCAGCGGTTGGGGCGGCGCAGGCTGTGGCGGTCGCAGTAGTCCCAGACCACGCGGTGGACGATCTCCTTCCAGCGGCTGAGGTATTCCCGCTCCTGCTGCTTGAATTCCTTCCCGATGGGGGTATCGGGTCTCCCTTCCTGCCACCAGCGCAGCCATTCAACCCCAAAGGCTTTGACGCAAAAGTCGAACAGGCCTGTGAACGAGACGCCGACGATGGGATCCCATTCCCGCGAACGCTGAAAGCGGGGTTCCACAAAGTGGTGGTGGAGTAGGGCTGCCACCGTGAGAGCTCCCGCTGTAAAGGCGTCTTCCTGCTCCTGCCGGTTGTGGGGATCCAAACGGTTGAGGTGGATCTCGGCCAAGTTGCAATGGAATGTGTGGCCAATAATCTCGCCACAGTTGTGGACAACAAACCCATTGGCATCAAAGCACGCTGGGCCGGGGACAGTACAGTCATACACCGGCTCTACCCCGTCTGCCTCAAGGGCAGCAACCGTCACAGCAAACCGCTCTCGGTTGAGCTGGCGCTTGTAGCCATTCAGCAGTGCCTCTAGCTTTTGGGCTTTGTGCGGTTCCCGAAAGCCGACCCATTCCTGGAACAGATGCAAGTTGTCGTTGGCAATAACCAATTCGTGCTGGGCTTTGCAAGCGTATGGTGCAGGTTGGCGAGCACTGTTCGGCAGCAGGCGATATCCAGCAGGACGGCGATTCTCATACAAAACTGCAATGATGCCCAGCCGCGCCAGCATGCGCTGAACCGCTTTGAGGGTACCCAGATGGCTTTGAGAGAGCCGCACGCTAACCCCTTTCTCCTGATTACCTTGCACGCTGCCATCCGCATCAAAGAGCCCGCACAAGAAGCCTCGATGAAACTGGAAGCTGGTGGCTTCGAGCGCCTCTGTCATCTGCTTTTGTCCGGGCCTCATGCCGAACTGGGCCGCCAGTTTTGCCAACCCCCTGGAGCCGATAACCCGCAACCCAAGCTGCGCATAGTGATATGCCTCTGGCTGGCGGGGCTCGTAACCCACTGCCGTTTGCAAAAGCTGAATCGCATACTGGCTCATTTCGGCTTGGGTATCTTGCCAATAGCGTAATAAAGCCGTGTCGTTCCACGGGGTTGCCGTAAGGCTACCGTCACCCAGCAAATTCCCCAAAAGCCAGCCTTCTTCCCAGGTACCCGCCCCATCCCACGGCGTGAGATCGCGATGGTTGTGCAGCAGGATGCGGTCGCCCGGTTGTAGGCTTTCTGCCGGTACCCACTCGGTGTATTGTGCCTTTTGGGTTTGAGCGGTGACTTTGAGAACCCGATGGTTGCCTGTCAGCCGCAGAGAGAACCCTTCCTTGGTCAAAAGCTTCAGCACAGGCTTGGTACCGGAGTAGAAGAACCCCTCCGGTGTGGTACTGAATAGTTCTCCATTGACATAGGTGCTGTGCTGCTTCCCAATCAGGTCTCTCACCTGGCGCGGCCCATCGCCCGTGTGCACCCAGGTATCGGCTGTCACGCAGGGGTTCAGCCCATAGCGCCACAGGCGATCCTGAAGTTCCTCTTCCCCTAGGGAGGGATCCCGTCCCTTTAGCCATTCTCGGGCCGTTCCTGCCTCATAGGCTTTGAGAAAGTCGGGTTTTAGGTCGGGTGGGATAAGGTCGCAATTGGCCCGTGCTACGGCTTCCCCGGCCCACTGGATGGCCCCCTCGCCTGAGTAAAACTGCTTCCGCACGGCCTCAATACATTCTTCCCGCGTCGGCTTGCGGTGAAACACCCGCGTGTGGTTGGCCATGCGCAGGGCATCTCGCTCGGGATCAATTCTCCAGTTGCCGTTTTCGTCCTGCTGCCAGAGGTTGTCTTTGGCGGTGGATCCCAGCTGGTCGTCGGCAGCAAACTGACGAATGCCAGCGCTACGACGAATGTTTCCCGCCACCACCACCACCGCCGCCTCGTCGATGAGCAAACAGCACTCCACCGAGTTCAGTTGCCGACCTACCGCCCTGTTGAGGATGGCGGCACAGCGCTCGTACAAGCCGGGCAGCTTAATGGGGTTGGCTACGCCCCCAAACCCTTTCAGCCGCTCCCCAGCCGGGCGGACATCGCTCAAGTCCACTGTCACTTCCACCTGGCCCCCAAAGCTGGGATCCGAGGCCAGCTCCAGCAGCGCTTGGTAGGACTCCACCCAGCCGCGGCGACTGTCTCCCACCTGGATGTGCACCTGGGATCCCTGCCGGTGGATGCGGGTGTGTTCCTGCCGCTCTTCGGGAGGGGTGGCGCCGATGGATCCCTTGACGTGAACCTGAAGGCGGTTGAGGATGGGAGGCAAGCGGTTGATGAATTGGGGTTCCAGCACCGCTCCCGTGCCGCAGCCCATCATGGCCAGATCCATCATCAGGCCAAAGGCCCGCCAGTCCACCACCGCCAAACTGGTGCAGTTGTAGGCACCGGAGAAGTTTTCCGGCTTCTGGATCCAGTCGGTGCCCATCACCCACAAGGCTCGACCGGAGATCAACGCCTTCAACTGCCGCTGCAGACGTTCTACCAACTGCCGCTCCTGAGGGGTGAAGCGCCCCAACCGGGCAATACCGGCCAAGGTGCGATCGCAAACCTCGCTCCAAGTCTCGCGGCTGCCATCTGGGCGGCGACGGCTGTAGGTGCGGTAGAACACCGGGCTGGCCGCCGGGGCTGTGGCCGGAAACTCGCCTGGAGGCGCGGCTCCCATCGTCTGGGCGGGATCAAGTCCCTGCACTTCTTCGCTCTGTTCGCCTGAGTGGGACGAAGTCCACACCATAGCCACACCTCTTCTGCAAAGCTCGGTAGTTCCGACTCTTGAGCGACGGTTGACAACCCCGCCGACCCAATGCCCAACCACGTTATCACAATCTTCAGGGATCCGGTGTTGTAGGTAGTGTTGTGCTCTGAGAAGATCTGCTCTGAGAAGATCTTTAAGAGCCTCTAGGGATAGGGCAGGCCCGCTGTCTGCCGGGGGAGCCGCAAGGGAACGGAAGGCCCGGCAGAAGGGCTACAGTGGAGGAGAGGGATCCCAAGTTAAGGGGCTGCTTGTTGTCTTCAACGGCACCTTCCTGGGCCTTCTCCCCAGTGAGAGCTGTGTAAGGAGTTGTATCGTCATGACCAGTCGCCTGCGCATCGGTAGCTTGTGGGGGATCCCCTTTTTCATCGACTACACCTGGTTCCCGGCGGCCCTCCTGCTGGTGCTCTCCTACGGGGTGTTGACGGCGATGGGGTTGTTTCTTTCTCTGCTGGCCCATGAGTTGGCCCACAGCTTGGTGGCCCGCGCCTATGGGGTACGGGTTAACTCGATAACCCTGTTTATTTTTGGGGGTATGGCGGCGATTGAGCGGGAAGTTCCCCGCCCCCTTGGGGCTTTTTGCGTGGCGGTGGCAGGCCCTCTCCTCAGCTTGGGTCTGTTTGTTTTCTTCAGCGTGGCCCGGGCTTGGGCTGTGCCGGAGTCGATGCTGGCCTCAACCCTCACCAGCTTGGCTGCCATCAACCTGACGATTGCCCTGTTTAACCTGCTGCCGGGCCTGCCTCTGGATGGGGGGCAAATGCTCAAGGCGGCCATCTGGGGTTGGACAGGGGATCGGCAAAAGGGTATGCTGTGGGCGGCCCGAGCCGGCCAGGGGGTGGGCTGGGGTTTGGTGGGGCTAGGTCTGCTGGTGGTATTTTGGGGGAGCCTCAACGGCCTCTGGGTGGGGTTGATCGGCCTGTTTATTTTGAACACCGCCCGCCGCTACAGCCAGTACGCGCAACTGCAGCAGGTGCTGGCCCGCCTGAAAGCTGCCGATGTGATGACCCGCCAGTTTCGGGTTTTGGACGCGAACATGAGCCTGCGGGAGTTTGTGGATCGCTATCTGGTGCCTTCTTCTCTCAGGCCGGAAGCCCCAACTCAACCGGCGGACGTTTATTTTGCTGAGGAAGATGGCCGCTACCGTGGGCTGGTCAGGCCAGAATTGCTCAACGACATCGAGCGCAGCCAGTGGGATCGCCTCACCCTCAAGGCTATTCTCAAGCCGATGGAGCAACTGCAGGGGGTACGAGAAGAGACCCCCATTCCCCAGGTAATTCAGATGATGCGCCAGGCAGAACCCCGCCGCATTTTGGTTTTCACGCCCACCGGCGCCATTGCTGGCTTGATCGACCGGGGGGATGTGGTGGCCATGGCTGCCCGGCAGTTGGGGGTCGTGCTGCCCCAAGAGGTGGTGCAGCGGGTGCGCGATAGCGAAGAATGGCCCCCTGGATTTCAGGTGGAGGACAATCTGGCCGGAGAGGGATCCCCCAGTCTGGCTTGGCAGGGATCCCCGGATCTGCGCAATGAGCCTTAGGGGGATGTCTGGACAGGGAGCAGCCCAAGGTACCTAGGTTCTCCCTCTACCACAAAAGGGGTTGGGATCTGCAAGGTGGGGAGAGAAGGCCGAGAAAAGTAGTCTCAGATACTATTTCCGGGAGACCCTCTCCATCTACAATGTAAGACTGTTCTCCATCAGTTAAGAATTTTGAACCGCTCTCCTCGTCTTTTGCCCGCCTACACCCACCGACTGAGCAACGGGTTAGGCGTTATCGTTCATCCCATCCCAATTGCCGATTCTGTAACCGTTGACGTCTGGGTACGGACAGGTGGACGCCATGAGCCGCCGGAGTGGCTGGGCCTATCCCATTTTTTGGAACACATGGTGTTTAAGGGCAGCGAGCGGCTGGCCCCTGGTGAGCTGGATTGGGCCGTGGAAGGACGGGGCGGAGTTACCAATGCTGCCACCGGCCAAGACTACACCCATTACTACATTACGGTGGCTGCTGCTGACCTAGCGGATACCTTGCCCTACTTGGCAGAGGTGGTTTTGCGGGCCGGGATCCCAGATCTGGAGTTTGAGCGGGAGCGGCAGGTGGTTCTGGAGGAAATTCGCCGCGCCGCCGACAACCCTGATTACACGGCCTATCAGCTTTTGATGCAGACCGCCTATGGGGAGCATCCCTATGGACGACCGGTGTTGGGCACACCGGAAAGCTTGATGCAACTGACCCCTGAGGTGATGCGCGCTTACCACCGCGCTTGGTATCGCCCTGAATCCATGACGGTGGTGGTGACGGGTGGCATCGATCCCGAGCGGGCGTTGGCCTTGGTGGAGGAGCAGTTTGGCAGCTCTGCTGCTGGGCCAGCACCGGCCAGCCCCCCCATCACGCCCCAGCCTCGTCCCCAAGGGATCCTGCGCCGGGAGAGCGACCATGCCCGCTTGGAGCAAGCCCGTCTGAAATTGGCCTGGCCTACCGTTGGCATTGACGATTGGCAGCAAGCCTGTGGCCTGGAGATGTTGGCTTCTCTGCTGGGAGATGGCCGTACTTCGCGGCTGGTGCATCTGCTGCGGGAACAGCGGGGCTGGGTGAGGGCCATTGGCTGTTCTTCGCTGGTGCTGAAGGAGGGGGGACTGTTTTGTATCGGCGCTCAGCTGGAGCCGAAGGATGTGGCGCGGGTGGAGGCGACGATCCTGCACGAGATTGAAAAGCTGCAGCAGGATGGCATTGGCCAAGCGGAGTTGGATCGCACCCGGCGTATGCTCATCCATGAGTTTCTGTTCTCCGCCGAGTCCCCCAGCCAATTGGCGGGCATCTATGGCTACTACGAGACGTTGGGCGGGGTGCAACGCATTCAAGAGTACCTGGAGCTGGTGCAATCCTTTACTCCGGCTCAGATCCGGGAGTTGGCCCAGCAGTACTTGTCTCCGGAGGCTTATGTAGTCACCGTTCTCAAGCCGACTGCCCTGGATACAGCGGCGGCTTCGGAGCTGCAACTGGCCTGTCGGTGAGCGCTGCCTCGACGCTCTGGACTCTTGACTTTCGGATTTTGGACGGGATCCCTTGCCTGCATGAACTCTGCTCTGCTTGCCACCCAACGTGGCCGTTTACAGCGCGTCCTTTTGGCCAATGGCATCACGCTGTTGCTGGGCCAGAACCCAACGGTGGAGATCTTAGCTGCCCACTGTTTTTTCCGCGGTGGTAGCCGGGCAGAGCGGCCGCAACAGGCGGGGGTGAGCCACTTGATGGCGGCTGTCCTCACCAAAGGTACGCATCGGCGCAACTCCCAGGCCATTGCTGCTGCGGTGGAATCGCTGGGAGCCTCGCTATCGGTGGACAGTTCTGCCGACTATTTCGAGGTGAGCCTGCGCTGTGTGGCTGCCGATTTCCCGGAGTTGCTGGATTTGCTTGCGGAGACGCTGCGGGATCCCAGTTTTCCTGAAGAGGAGGTGGCGCGAGAGCAGGGGTTGATGCTGCAGGCCATTCGCGCCCAGCAGGAACGGCCTTTCAGCCTAGCTTTCGATCAGGTGCAACAAGCCCTCTATGGGGATCATCCCTACGCCCTGCCGGGGTTGGGACGGCTGGAGACGGTGGGATCCCTGACCCGCGAGGATTTGGTGGCCTATCACGCGGCCTACTGTCGTCCAAATGGAATGGTGATGGTGGTGATCGGCCCAGAGCCGCCGGAGCAAATGGCTGCCCAGGTGGAAGCGGCTTTGGGGGACTGGGTTGTTCCCGGCCCCTCTCCAGAGGATCGGGATGTTCCCCTGCCCCCTCTGAGGGATCCCCAACCGCTGAGGTTGCCCCAGCCCACTCAGCAGACAACAATCTTGATTGGGTTTCGCGGATCCCCTGCTGCTTCTGCGGATTATCCGGCCCTGAAACTGTTGGCCACCTACTTGGGCAGCGGTCTATCCAGCCGTCTGTTCGTGGAACTGCGGGAGCGCTGTGGCCTGGCCTATGAGGTCTCGGCTTTTTTTGCCACCCGCCGGGATCCCGCCCCTTTTGGGGTTTACATGGGCACTGCAGCAGAGAACACCCAGGTGGCTCTGGAACGCCTACAAGCAGAAATCCACCGTCTGCAGGCCAATCCCCTCGATCCGGCAGAGGTGGAAATGGCGCAGCGCAAACTTCTGGGCCAGTATGCCCTCAGCAAACAAACCAATGCCCAGGTGGCTCAACTGGCGGGCTGGTACGAGATTTTGGGCTTGGGCATGGAGTTTGACCGGCAGTATTTGCAGAGGGTCAGGCAACTCACCCCAGAGCAGCTCCACCAAGCCGCAAAGACCTACCTGACCCCCCCGGCCATTGCTCTGGTGGGGCCGGAAGCCGCCTTGGCAGAAGCAGAGCCGATGTTTTAACTGCTACCACTTTTTATAGGGCAGGAACTTACCAGACATAATCACCTTAACACGATCTCCTTTAGGATCCTCTTCCTTTTCTATGTCTAGGGTGAAGTCAATAGCGCTCATGATTCCATCGCCAAACTTTTCATGAATCACGGCTTTGATTGGCATGCCGTAAACTTGAACAATCTCGTAAAAGCGGTAAATTAAGGGATCCGTCGGCACCACTGGCCCTAAGCCTTTCAGTGGGCATTCGGTCAATTGTTTAGCGACAGCGGCGTCCAAGCCTAAGATTTCGGCAATTTTGTTTGCTTCTTCTGCGGAAGCACTGGCCTGACGATAGAAGACCGCTGCAATCCACACCTCATCCCGGCCTATTTTCTCTTCCAAGTCAGCAAAAGTTAATCCCCTTTCAGCTTTGGCTTCCAAAAGCTTTTTGGTGATTTCGGGAATGGCTGTACTCATCATCGACTCCTAAGTTTTAGCTGTGCAGGCAACTCAATCTGGATTTACCACCCAAACCCGAACCCGCGATTCCTCAGTGGCACAGGTTTATTGGGAAAAGTGATGCTCTATTCAGAATCTGCTGCTTTTTTCCTTAATCATACGTAAGGAAGCACTTCTTAGGGCAGGAAGATACGCTATGTCTTCAACTCAATTCTGTAGTTTCAGCTACAGCAAGAACATCAGTCCCGCTATCTCGCTTGCAACATTTCTCTAATCTTTGAGATGCTCTACTTGTAGCTCCTCACTCTGAGGATCCTTGGAAGCGGAGAAAAAGGTGCTAGGCTTTGCGTTCTGCCTGTATCGGCGCCCCCTTCGGCGGCCCCTGCGTACCCACCACGGACTGTGGTCCGTGCGCGAAGGGATCCTGATCCGGCTTACAGATCGGGAGACAGGCTGTCAGGGATATGGGGAAATTGCTCCCATCCCTTGGTTTGGCAGCGAAACCCTGGAGCAGGCTCTGGAGTTTTGTCGGCAGCTGCCCCCTCTTTTGTCGGAGGCGCATATTTTGGGGATCCCAGAAGCACTGCCGGCCTGCCGGTTTGGGTTGGAAGGCGCTTGGCTGGCCTGTCGGGATCCCGATTGGTTGAACAAGGATCTCTCTCTACTCTCTTTCTGTGAACTTTTGGGGGAGACCCTGCCGCCGGAATCTTACAAGGACTCCTACAAGGACTCCGTCCCACTCACGCGGTCGGTGTACAAGCTCAAGGTGGGGAGGGATCCCATGCAGCAGGAGTTGGAGAAGCTGGAGCAATGGCTGGAGCGGTTGCCACCAGGATCCCGTCTGCGTTTGGATGCCAATGGGGGGTTAACGCTTGCGGAGGCCCACCGGTGGCTGATGGTTTGTGATCGGCTCAACCAGGCCTCGCCGGTCAAGATTGAGTTTTTGGAGCAGCCTCTGCCGCCGGATCAGCACGCCCATTTGGTGGAGCTCAGCCGCCAGTACCAAACCCCCGTTGCTTTGGATGAATCGGTGGCCTGCCTGGAGCAGTTGCAAGCGATCCATCGGTCAGGATGGAAAGGGATCCTGGTGGTGAAGCCGTCTCTGGTGGGCTCCTGCATTGCGCTGCGAGAGTATCTCAGCCGCCATCCCGGCCTGGATCTGGTCTTTTCTTCGGCGCTGGAGACTCCCATCGGCGCCTGGCATGGACTGGCCTGGGCGGGATCCCTGCAAGCCAAAACCGCCTCTCCCCGGGCCGTGGGATGGGGGGTAGGGGAGTTTTTCCAGGAAGGGGATCCCCTGACCTTGACCCAGCTCTCAGCCCAGGAGCGGGCTGCCCTCATGCAGGCGGTGTGGGAGCGCTACAGCCGGCCCTAGACTGCGGCGGCCTGTTGTTTGGCGTATTCCTGCCGCAGATAGGCCTGGATAAAATGCATCAGCTCCTCCGGCTCGCCGTTCATAAAGGCCTCGACATTGTAGGTTTCGGCGTTGGTGCGGTGATCTTTGATCAGCTTGTAGGGATCGAAGGTGTAGGTGCGAATACGCCCCCCAAAGCCCTGAGTCACCATCTCGCCGCGAATCTCGGCCAGCTTTTGTCTGCGTTTTTCTTCTTCCATCTCGATCAGCTTGGCCTTCAAGATCTGGATGGCCCGCTCTTTGTTTTGCAGTTGGGAGCGCTCTTCGGTACAGCGCACGGCAATGCCGGTGGGCTTGTGGATCACCCGCACTGCTGTTTCCACTTTGTTCACGTTTTGGCCACCTGCTCCACCCGAGCGGGAGGTCTCGAACTCCAGATCTTCCATCTTCAGCTCATACTCGCTTTCCTCTTCCAGGATCGGCATCACCTCTACGCCGGCGAAGCTGGTTTGCCGTTTGCCGTTGGCGTTGAAGGGGCTGATGCGCTCCATCCGGTGGTTGCCCTTCTCGGCAGAGAGATAACCATAGGCGTAGGGGCCTTCGATCAGCAGGGTGGCGGACTTGATGCCGGCTTCGGCACCTTCGGAGTATTCCGAGAGGCTGACCTTGTAGCCCTGGTTTTCGGCCCAGCGGGTGTACATTTTCAGGAGCATTTCCGCCCAGTCCTGGGCGTCGGTTCCCCCTGCGCCGGCGGTGATGGTGAGGATGGCACCGTTTTTGTCGTAGGGGCCGGAGAGCAGTTGCTGTAGCTCCCACTGGCTCAACTCCCGCTCCACCACTGCCAGGGATCCCGCTGTCTCGGCTAAGAGTTCCGGATCGGGCTCTTCTTGGAGCAGCTCGAGGGCGCTGACGGCATCTTCTAGGCGATCCTTCCAGCGGTGCACCTGATCCCAGGAGGCCTTGAGGCTGTTGAGCTTTTGCAGGTGGCGGCGGGCTGCCTCTACATCATTCCAAAACTGCGGCTGCGAGGCTTCTTGCTCTAGGATGGCAATCTGTTGCTCCAAGTGGGGCAGGTCAAAGATAGTCCTGAGCGTTGCTCAGGCGCAAGGTGAGCGATTCTAGGGTGCGTCTTAGATCGGCAAGTTCCATAGAGAGCAGCAAACTGTTTGCGCGTCGGATCCCATCCTAACCTGTGGGCCGGCAACTCAACCAAGAGATGGAGCCCTTCTGTGGGGCAGTTCCTGGCCGTTCCCATTGCAACAGCATTGCGATCCCTTGTCCATAGCAACAACCCCGCCAGAGGCAGGACGGAGTCCTTTGGCTTCTGCCGAAAGATCCCTGTTGAGGTGGCTCAAGCCTATAGCAGAATAAAGAATTCGGTTTCGGAGGCTGCGATGCTGAAGGTCTTTTCCTTGCTTTCCGGGCTGGTTTTGGCGGGAGGAGTGGCTGCTTTGGCCATCACCAATCCCACCTTAGAAGAGTACAGAACCCATGCAGGGCAACAACTGGCTGCCTACGCTACGCGAGAATACTGCGCTCAGATCCCGTCTTTCTTGGTCACTTTGATTGAGGAATGTCATGCCCTTGTCCGAGAGCTCCAGCCCGAACTAGAAGCTCTGTTCATGCGCCAAACCCGCCGGCAGAATTTTATCCTTTTCAGCCTCTACACCACCGATTTGTCGTTGCTCAACTTTGGCCCGCTGGGGATCTCCTTGCCCACCTACCACTTTGAAACCCTTGCCGTGGCTGGGCAATTTTATACTTATGAGACTCGAGAGGGGAAAGTTGACCCCTAGCCACCATGGCAACCTTAGGGATCAGACAGATCCAAAAGAATCTCAAACCCAAAAGGGAGGCTAGATCTGGGCCTGTTCCAACAGGGTTTGCAGCTCTTCCAGGGCCAACTGGGCCGACTGGGCCTGCTGGTAAAGGGATTGCACCACCTCAGCGCTGCTCTGGGCCGATTGCAGTGTGGATTGGCTCTGGCGCTGGATACGCTCTGCTAGGCCGCGAATGCGGTTGCTGGCTTCAGTGGTTCGCCCGGCCAATTTGCGGATCTCCTGGGCAATGGCTCCAAAGCCACCGGCACCACCGCTGCGGTTGGCCTCTACAGCCGCGTTAAAGGAGAGCAGGCGAATGTATCCTGCCACCTCCACGATCAAATCCACGATGGTGTTGATCTCCTTGAGCTCCCGCGACAACTCCTGGCTGTTGTCGGCAATTTCCTGAACTAGGCCGCGTACGGCTTCCACGCCTTCAAAGGTAGCGGCAAAGGTGGATTTGCCTCTCTCAGAGAGCACAGAACTGATTTCAATGATGCGGGCGTTAAGGCGAGCCAACTCCTCGGAGCGCTGTTGGGCCCGGCGACGTTCCATGTCTAAGGCCAGGTTTTGGTTGAGGATCTCGGCTTTTTGTCGCTCCAGATCCCGGGCATACTGGAGGCTGCGGTTTTTTTCCTGCTCCAGCTCTGCCAAGATCCTTTTCATCTCTTCCTGCTGCTCCTGTAGCTTGCGCTGGGTGGCCAGATGCACCTGGGCCTGGGCCACCAACAACACCGGCACATCGAGAAGGCGGTAGTCCTGGGATCCCAGTTGAACCACCACGGGGTCATAGACGGTCTCTTCGGGCCGTTGGAAAGCTCGGTCGGCTGCTTGGATGACATCGCAGTCGCCGGGGAGCAAGAGAAAATCCCGGCTATGGAACTCTACCATGGAGCTGATGGGCCGCTTCAAAAACACATCCAGGCCGTAGGGCTTGCTAAGCATCCACTCCAGAATGGCGCGGCGGGTCAACATTCCCCGCACCTGTGACCGCTCGTCCAGCACGATGACTCCTGAAAGGCTGCTGTCATCTTCTAGGCGGCGCACCACGTTCTCACAAGGGGTGGACTCGCTCACCTGAAACTCCACCAAGGCCAAATCGCGCAGCTTGGTGTTGATCGATAGGGTAGGAGTGGGTCGATTTGTCAGGGTAGCCATCACAGGGATCCTCGGCACACGTTGGGTACAGATGGGTTGGATGCTAATGTGTAGAGCAACACAAAAAGTCGGCCCTAAATCGGCCTTTGATGGGGTGATTCCTGCAGAAAATCGACCACCTTCAGTTTGCCCTGGGATCCCATCTCCTGCCCATAGGATTTTGCAGAATTGTGCGGGAAGGATGGCCTGGGATCCCTTCTTTGCAGTTTGCGGGGATGAATCCCTTTGGAGCTGAATGTTCTGGGTTGGTATCTTGGATCCCTGATTGATCTGGAGCTGGATTTAGCGGGTTTCTGGATAGCGGTGGTAGATTTCCAGAATTTCGCTGCGTCCTCGGTTAAAGGCGGCCACCACTTGCGGATCGAAATGGCTGCCGCTGTTGTCTTCTACAAACTGAAAGACCTCATTCAAAGCCCAGGCTTCTTTGTAGGGGCGACGGCTGGCCAAGGCGTCGAAGACATCGGCCAAGGCCACAATCCGTCCCTCTAGAGGGATCCCTTCTCCTTTGAGGCCGCGCGGATACCCACTGCCGTCGAACTTCTCGTGGTGGGTCAGAGCGATGATGGCGCTCTTTTGCATCAGCTCGGAGTCGGACTTGCTGAGAATTTCGTAGCCAATCTCAGGGTGGCGGTTCATGATCTGCCGCTCTTCTGGGGTCAGACGCCCCGGCTTTTGCAAGATGGCATCCGGGATCCCGATTTTGCCCACATCGTGCATAGGACTGGCGTAGAAGATCAGCTCTTGCTCATGGCTGGATAGGCCCAAGTGCTTGGCGATGATGCGAGAGTAGTTGCTCATCCGCTTCAGGTGAAAAGAGGTATCTTGATCCCGGTATTCTGCGGCCACAGACAGACAGAAGATGGTCTCGAAGTGGGCAGATTTGAGCTCTTCCCGCAATTGGACGTTTTGATAGGCAACCGCCGCCTGGGAGGCCAAGGCTTCTGCCACGCTAACTTCCAGCTCAGAAAAAGGTTGGCTCCACTCAGCCACCTGGTCAGGAGCTAGGGGGGTGGGGTGATCCGGCTTTAGGCGGTTCAACAGTTGTAGGGCGCCGAGGATCTTTCCTGAGGGATCCCGCATGGGCACAGTGAGCAAGGAGCGGGTGCGATAGCCGGTCTGCCGATCCACCTGTGGGTTAAAGGCATAGGGCCGGTCGGCGGGCAGGCGGTAGACATCTGGCAGATTCAGGCTCTCCCCGGTGAGCACCACATAGCCCACAATGCTGGAAGGGCTGAGGGGCAGGCGCAGATCCCGCAGCTCCTCATGGCGGTTGACCACGAAAAAGCGCAGTTCCTCCCCCTCTCGGACAAAAAGGCTGGCCCCATCACAGTGGGTCAGTTCTCGGGCTTGAGCAACAATCAACTCCAGCAGCCGCTGCAGATCCGTTTCTGAGGAGAGGGCGATCCCCACTTGAATCAGACGCTGGCTGAGGCGCAGGGCATCCGAGGCATCGAATTCGGTTGTGCTGGGGTGAAGACCGAAGGGGGTGGGCAGGCTCATAGCAGGGTTGGTCAGAAGCGTTCACATTAAGCGTTCACAATAAACAATGGCGGAGTCATTCGCCCCCAAGAGTTCTCCTGCCGCCGGCTGGGTATCCGAACCTCCGGGGCGATCAGCAGCCCGAAAACACGCCAACACCACTCCAAGCAGCGATGCCTTACTTTAGCTCGAGGAGGCGAGAAACGTTGTGACCCAGGTCAAGCCCAAGGGAACCGATGAGATTTCCCTGCAGCTCGTTGTGGGCCTGGGCAATCCCGGCCCTCAATACGCCAATACCCGCCACAATTGCGGCTTTATGGTGGTGGATCGGCTGGCGCAGCGCTGGGGGATCCCGTTGGTTTTGGAGAAGCGATTCCAAGGTAGCTACGGAGAAGGTTTGGCTCTGGGGGGGAAGCGGCGCTTGCTCAAGCCGGAAACCTACATGAACCGTTCCGGCCAATCGGTGCGGGCGGTGCTGGATTGGTACAAGTTAGATCTCGCCTCTGTGCTGGTGGTGTACGACGATATGGATCTGCCGCTGGGTCGTCTGCGCCTGCGGGGATCCGGTTCTGCCGGTGGGCACAACGGCATGAAGTCCATCATTCAGCACTTGGGGAGCGAAGGGTTTCCGCGGCTGCGTTTGGGGGTGGGCAAACCCAAGGGCAGCCAAGATGTGGTCGGGCATGTGTTGGGGGGATTTGCGCCTGCAGAACAAGAGGTGCTGGAGCGGGTGTTGAATACGGCGGTAGAGGCCGTGGAGTGCTGCTTGCAAGAGGGACTGAGGACAGCCATGAACCGCTTTAATCCTCTGGATCTGTCTGGGCCATCGTCCGATTTGGATGGATCCAACCCTGCACCGGGCCAAGGCGAGGCTTCCTCCTGAGGAGCAGCTTGTCCTGGATTGCCGGTTCTGAGGGGTTTTCCAGGAGAGGAAGTGGTAAGGGCTTCGTCCTGCTCATGGAAACGTCTGTGGAGACAATACTCCAGATAAGTATCAATTATCTGGACTATCCACCGATGGAGCCAGAGCAGCCCACGAAACTCCAATAGCGAAAGCGGAACAAAGCCCCTAATCAGATCCAAAGCCCCGTCTTGCCCCGCCGATCCTTCGCCAACTGCCCCAAAGAAGGCATAATCGGGTTGCGCAGTTGCCGAGCACCCAACCGTGCTGCAGTCTGCAGTGCCCTGCTCCAAGAGGCGTTGCGCCGCCGGGCTGTTCACCCAAATCGCCAAGGGATCCCAAACCAGCAGCAGTAGGATCCCCGTCAAGAGGATGGGCAGCCAGCGTTCACTCAGCGTGCGTAAGAGGAGATATCACCGTTAATCCTCGCGGTAGATCGAGACAGAGTGCATGGCACCTCGGATCCCAAGCTGAGAACCCGCACCGCCATCAATGTAGCCATTGCCAACCAGAGCAACTTCATCGGAAACCATTCTGTTGGCATCAGCGGGACGGAGTCCTCATAAAGTGCCGATGCAGGCATTGCAAGCAGATCGCCATGAGGGTTAGCCTTTGTAACAGTCTTCTGACAGAGTGATTGCCTGACCAGAGCCGCTCTGCTTGTGCCAACCCAAGACAATAAATAATAGATGTAGTCCGCCTGAGGTTGAGATCTTGCTGTTGAATTGCTGGGATCCCGTATTGCTTGCCGTCGAAGCCGCTGCCCCCCTTGAACCGGAAGGGGCTGCCAATCTTTTACCCCTGATCTTGGCGGCGGTGCTGATGGCTCTGGTGGTCATCTATCTGGCCAGCCGTATTGCCGGAGAAATCGCCGTTCGCCTCGGCTTTCCGCCGGTGCTGGGAGAATTGCTGGGGGGCGTTACGGTGGGAACCTCCGCTCTGGGGTTGCTTGTCTTCCCGGAAGGACAAGTTTCCGGCCAAGAGCTGCACGCCTTGGCCCAATCCTCAGCACTGATGCAATTTCTGCAAGCCACTGCCGGACTCGACGAGGGATCCCTGGTACAGGTGTTCTCCTCCCAAAGCCAGATCATCGACATCCTCTCCGAGATCGGGGTGATCATCCTCTTGTTTGAAATCGGCCTCGAGTCGGATCTGGCCGAGCTGTTGCGGGTCGGCCCTCAAGCCGCAGCCGTAGCCATCATCGGCGTTGCTGTGCCCTTCCTGGCCGGAACACTGGGCCTACTCTACCTGTTTCATGTGCCCGTTATCCCCGCCGTATTTGCCGGCGCTGCCCTCACAGCAACCAGCATCGGCATCACCGCCCGCGTCTTGGCCGAGCTGCAAAAACTCACCTCCCCAGAAGGACAGGTGATCATCGGCGCCGCCGTCTTGGATGACGTGTTGGGCATCATCATCTTGGCCGTGGTGGCGGGCTTGGCCAAAAACGGAGAAGTCAACCTTTCCGATATCGGCATCATCATCCTCAGTGCCATCCTCTTCTTGGTCGGCTCCATTGTTTTGGGGCGCCTTCTCAGCCCCTACTTTGTGGCCCTTCTCAACAGCCTGAAGACCCGAGGTAACCCCCTTCTGCCCGCCCTCGTGCTGGCCTTTCTGCTGGCTTATGTGGGGCAAATCATTCATCTAGAAGCGATTTTGGGCGCCTTTGCCGCTGGCCTGATCTTGGCCGAAACCGAGAAACGGCAAGAGCTGGAAGAACAGATCAAGCCCATTTCCGACCTACTGGTGCCCATCTTCTTCGTCTGCGTTGGGGCCAAAACCAACCTTGCCGTACTCAACCCCACCCTCCCCGTCAACCGAGAGGGGCTGATCATTGCCGTCTTCTTGATCGGAGTTGCCATTGTGGGCAAGCTAGCAGCGGGCTTGGGGGCCTTTGGCAAGCCGGGCATCAACCGCTACGCCATCGGAGTGGGCATGATTCCCCGGGGTGAGGTGGGCCTGGTGTTTGCCGGTGTGGGGGCCGCCAGTGGGGTTCTCTCCGATGCCCTCGATGTCAGCATTATCGTCATGGTGATTGCCACCACCTTTGTCGCTCCCCTCTGGCTGCGGGGAGTGTTGATTGGGGAAGCCAACTCCTCCCCCTCCCTCCTGGACTTGCAGGCAGAAGCGTCAGAGCAAGAGCGCAAAGGCGGCGCCGACGAGACTGCATCAGCGCTCCCAGACTCAGAACGGGTGGGCATTCCTGAGGGCTAAATTATCTCAGCTTTCCCCTCAAACGCCCCCAGAGGGTCTGGAACAGCAGCCGCAGCGGATTGCGGCGTTGAGGCTTCACGTCAATTCTCTCCGTCGTCTCCTCTTGGGGCAAAATTGCCTGCATCGAGGGCGGATCAAACCGCTGCATGGTTGTGGAGCGCCGATCCACCACCTCCGCCTTCACGCTGCGAAAGCTTACAGACTGGAGATACCGCTGAAAATCTTCGTCTGACAACTGGCGAATGCAGTACTGCATCCGCACCTGATTCCCCAACAGGATCTGATCCCCATCCTTGAGATCCCAGCTCAAACATCTCTGCCCATTCACTGAGACGCCGTTGGTGCTGCGCTTGCCCTCGATATTGCCGTCCAGCAGCCGGTAGGTATACTGGCCATCTTTTTGGGGTAGCCGCAGCAGCAGCGCGTGTTGCCGGGAAACCGCCGCCGAATCGATGACAATTGCATTGCTGGGATCCCTGCCAATCGAATAGGTGGCAGCACTGAGGGCCACAGCCCGCCGTCCTTGTTCATCATCGATCACCAACACATGCCAGATTTGGGAGGGGGAAGACTGTGCGCCGGTAGCCATGGTCTGGGGCCTTGAGGGGGAGCTGGGTTGACCGTCGAAGTTGCAGTACAGGCTCCTTTCCCGTTAGCGGGCTGGCAGCCACACCTCAGCCATTGCCCAACCCTCGGCGAACCGCTGTGGGAAGAAGCTCAACGAAGGGGAGACTCGGCAAGAGAGGGGCTTTCCCCCATAATAGTAAGGCAGAGCTTCTGCAAAAAAAGAGGATAGCTGAAACGTGAACACGACTCCAACCCCAACCCTCCTCGAAGCCCTTCCCCCGATCTACCCCGGCGTTGCCGTGCGGGTCATCAACCCCAACGACACCTACTACTGCTTTGAGGGCCAGGTACAGCGGGTTACCGACGACCATGCCGCTGTCCTCTTTGAAGGCGGCAACTGGGATAAATTGGTCACCTTCCGCCTCACAGAATTGGAAGTGGTGGACAAATCTCGCCCCTAGCCCTGCTCTTCCCTGTCCCTCTTGGAACTTCCCCATGCGCAGCCATTGGCAGGAACCTTTCCTCTGGATCCATGCCGCCGGCATCCTCCTCTTCCCCTTGTGGGTGGGGCTGACCCTGATCGGGCTGGCCACAGGGGATCCCCTCCTGCCGGTGGGGGCAGAGCAGGCTTGGGTGGCCGTGGTGGGCATTGGGCCGGTCTTTGCTATGCAGTGGCGCAAACCGTTTGACATCTTTAGCGTGTGGGTGGCCTCTGTCCCCCCAGAAGAACTTACCCCCGACCAGCGCCGCATCTTGGCCGCCTTCCTCAGCCCCGAACACAAGATCTTGACGCTGTTGGCGGCAATCCTGATGCTGGAAGTCGGTGAGCGCCTCTACGACTTTGCCCCCCTCTTTGCCCCGCTCACCCC
The DNA here is from genome assembly GCF_054058395.1 of Thermostichus sp. OS-CIW-26. Lineage (NCBI taxonomy): Bacteria > Bacillati > Cyanobacteriota > Cyanophyceae > Thermostichales > Thermostichaceae > Thermostichus > Thermostichus sp. OS-CIW-26. The sequence goes on from NZ_JBSSAG010000002.1 coordinate 70,345, forward strand.
TGGCAACGGCACCCGCCTGGCCGGCCTGGCCATAGCCGCCTTCGGGTTTTGGGGATCCAACCTATTCTTGCAGATCCCCATTGCAACGATACGGGTACTCCTCCTCAGCGAGCCGGAGCTGGCCCAAATGGATCCCGTCCCCGTCGAAGAGATCGAAAGCCGCTTCTCCGTCATCGGCGATCGCCGCAGCCCACTCCTGCAACGGCTGTTGCGCCGCATCTCCGGCCAGGATTCAGAAGGCACCTCGAAAGACCAAAAAGACAAGGTTAAAAACAGAGCGGCAGAAAACCCCCAGCCGGAATCCGAGAAGCGGGATCCCTCTGGGGAAGTTGCCATGCCGGCCCCTGAAACTCCCCCCGATCCCACCTAAGGCAAGCTTCCGCAAAAGCTGTAGCTCAATGTTAGATTGGAAGCAATCCAAGTAGATTGGAAGCAATCCAAGCCCTGTGAAATCCAACCATCGGCATTCCCCTGATCTTCGAGGCTACCGCACCGGCAATGGCGAGCAACTTTTCTTTCCGCTTCAAGCAATTTACCCAACGCCTCAGAGAAACCACCCAACTTCCCCAGTTTTTCACCGATCAAGCCACCAGTGAAACCCAAAACCTCGCTCGGGAGTTGGCTTTGGTTGGGGAATACGCCACTCAGCTTAGCCAAGTGGTGATGGAGGTGGACTTTCTCAACCAGCTCTACACCCGTCTTTTGAACGAGCGGGAAGTGTTGCAGCAGGAAAAAGATCACTTGGAAGCGCGGGTCTTTGAGTTGCAACAGGAACGCAACGAGACAGAGCCCCAGGTGATGTATTTGCGAGAGCAGCTCAGCCAGGCCAGCTTTCAACTGGAACAAACTCAAAACCGGGAACGCAGCCTTAGCGAGCGAGAACGACAGTTGTCGGAAATCGTAGCCCAACTGGAGCGCCGGCGGGCTGTACTCAACCAAGCCATCGAAAACCTCACCAATCAAGAGGCCGATTACACCGTTCGCACCAAAGAACTGGAGGCGGTCGTCCGGGAAAACGAAAAGAAAGCCAAGCAGTACCTGGAAGCTGCCAACCACTACCGCGCCTACCTGGAAGAGCTCAATGCGCAAGTGCAAGAAACGCAAGCCAAGCTGAGAAGCCTTGGTGTCGAGCCCAAGCCCGCCGACCTGCCTCGACTTGAGGATCTGGAAAAACCCACCCCCATCCCAACACCGCCTCCTGCTTACACGCCGCCCCTTCCCCAACAGCCCCCTCCACCCCAGCAGAGTGGCTATTGGTCAGATAGTCCTTTCGACGACGACCCCTGGGGATAGACCGTCCTGCCAGGATCTATAAGCCAGCTTTGCGACAAAGCTCAGTCCTCTCTGCCCGAACTGGCCTTGGGGATGCCTGGGCGCTCACGTACCCTGGAAGAAACCTGTTGCAAGGGATCCGCAGGATCTCCACTGGGGATCCCGAGCCTCGAGATTCAATATTCAATTCGATGGGTTTCCTGCCCGGCCAAACCTATGGAACCGACCCTGCCGGATTTACAGGCCCTTAGCCAATGGGATCGACAGTTCTGCCAGTTTGCTGCCCAGCAGCAGCTCCTCAAGCCCAAACAACTGGCTTTGGCCCTGAAGATCCAGCGGCAGCAGCACGGCCCTCTAGCCTTGATCCTCTGGCAGTTGGGCTTTGTGGGCCTGCAACACCTGGCTCAGTTCTGGGAAAAAATGCCCGGCGGAGCCGAGTCCGAACTGCTCGAAGACAGGGCCCTCGGTGGATGAAAGGTGCCCCCTTCCCTCACTTGCTTTTCCGCCAGAAGAGAAGAAGCAAGCAGATCCCTCTTGCTACCCAACGCTGTCGCCACCAGGCAGCACCTCTTTGGGATCCTCCGGCGGCGGCAAATGCGCCAGATCCACAGGCGAAGGGGATCCCCCCAAAATTCGCACCTGGATCCCTTTGATCACGACATAGAGCACCGGCACCACCAGCAAACTGAGCATTGTCGAGACGAACATGCCGCCGATCACCGCCGTGCCCAGAGACTGACGGCTGGCGGCCCCGGCCCCGCTGGCCACTGCCAGCGGGAAAATGCCCAGGATAGTGCTCAGGGCGGTCATCAGAATGGCGCGGAAGCGCGTCTCGGCTGCTTGGGTGGCAGCTTTGAGCAGTGGGATCCCTTGGGCAACCAACTGGTTGGCAAACTCCACAATCAAGATGGAGTTTTTGCTGGCCAGCCCGATCAACATCACCAACCCGACTTGGCAGAAGACGTCGTTGGTCAAGCCCCGCAGCAGTTGCGCCAAAAGAGCCCCAAGAACCGCCAGCGGCACCGCCAACAAAATGATCAAGGGATCCACATAGCTCTCAAATTGCGCCGCCAGCACCAGGAAGACGAACACCGAGCCCAAAGCAAAGATCAGCGGCGCCTGTCCTCCCGACTCGATTTCTTCCAGCGACAGGCCCGACCACTCGAAGCCAAACCCCTGCGGCAACAACTGGGCGGCCAGCGTTTCCATTGCCCGAATCGCTTGCCCTGAGCTAAAGCCCGGCAGGGCGCTGCCCTGAATTTCCACCGAGCGGAAGAGGTTGAAGTGGTTGATGATGGCCGGGCTGGTGGTCTCCTCCACCTGAACCAGGGTGCTCAACGGCAAGAGCTGCCCCTGCCCACCCCGCACGTAGAACTGGCCGATGCTTTCCGGGTTACCTCGGAATGCTTGATCCGCCTGCACATAGACCCGGTAGTTGCGGTTGAACAGGTCGAAATCATTGACGTAGGTGCCCCCCAGCAGCGTCTGCAGCGTGCCGAAGACATCCGACAGAGGGATCCCCAACAACTGGGCCATCTCCCGATCCACCTGTACTTCTAGCTGCGGCGAATTGGCGTTGAAGGTGGGCGGGTTAATCCGCAAGCCCAAGGGGGGTTGGCCCGGCGGGGGCGGCGAGTTGCCCACAAAAAACAGGGTGTTGGCCGTCTGCTCCAAGAGGTTGAAATCGTTCACCCCCCGATCCTGAAGCTGGAAAGTAAACCCGCCCGCAACCCCCAAATTGGGAATGGCCGGCGGCAGGATCGGGATCACCAATGCGCGGCTGATCCCGCCCAAAAAAGGCCCAAATAGCCGGTTGACAATCGCTTGCGCCGATTGCTCCGGTTGCCGCCGCTCTTCCCAGGGCTTGAGGGTGGCAAAGATCAGCCCATTCCCCGGCGAGGGCCCGGTAAAGCTGAACCCCCCCACGATCACCCGATTTTCGATCTCAGGGATCCCCTCCAAAATAGCGGCGGCCTGCCGGATCACCCTGTCGGTATAGTTGAGGGAAACCCCCGGCGGCCCCTGGACAATGGTGATGAAAAAGCCCTGATCCTCATCCGGCACAAACCCCGTCGGCACAATTTGGAACAGCCAGTAGGTGAGGCCCAAACAGGCAATAAACCCCGTCACCACCAACAGCCGCAGCTTCACCACCAGCTCCAGCAGGCGGCAGTAGGCCGCTCGGATCCCTTCCACGGCGCGGTCAAACCAGCGCAGCAGCCAAAACATCTGCTCTGAGCGGGGGCGAATTAGCAGCGCCGACAAAGCCGGAGCCAAGGTAATGGCATTAAACGTGGACAGCGAAACCGACACGGCAATGGTGACGGCAAACTGCTGGTAGATGCGACCGCTGGTGCCAGGAAAGAAAGCAACAGGCACAAATAGCCCCAGCAGCACCAGCGTCGTGGCGATCACCGCCCCCAACACCTCGTTCATCCCCGCCGAGGCCCCCTGCAGAGGCCGCATGCCGCGGTCGCGGATGTAGCGGGAGATATTCTCCACCACCACAATGGTGTCGTCCACCACCAAGCCAGTGGCCAGGGTGAGGCCGAACAGAGTCAAAGTGTTGATGGAAAAGCCAAACAGGCGCACAAAGGCGAAGGTCCCCAGCAGCGCCACCGGAATTGTAACGGTGGGAATGAGGGTGACGCGCCAATCTTGCAAAAAGATGAACAGTACCAGCACCACCAGGGCAATAGCCTGCAGCAGGGTAAAAATCACCTCCTGCACCGACTCGGTAATGAACAGGGTGGCGTCGAAAGGGATCTCGTAGATCAAGCCGGGCGGAAAACTCTCCGCCAGCTGCGCCAACGTCTGCCGCACCTGCCGCGACACCTCTAGGGCGTTGGCATCCGGTTGTTGGGTGATGGCGATCCCCACCGCCTCCTGCCCCCCGATGCGGAAGAACGTATCGTAGCTTTGGGCCCCCAGCTCTACCCGGCCCACATCGGCAATGCGCACCAAGCTGCCATCGGCGTTGGCCTTGAGAACGATCTGGGCGAACTCCTCCGGCTGCGACAGCCGCCCCGTGGCCTGGACGCTGATCTGAAACTCCTGATCCGGGGGGCTGGGCTGGCCGCCAATTTGGCCGGCGGGCACCTGGATATTCTGCTGGCGCACTGCGTTTACCACATCCAGAGCTGTCAGACCATAGCTGGCCAGCCGCGTCGGATCCAGCCAGATGCGCATGGCATAGGTGCGCTCCCCGAAAATGATGACATCGCTGACGCCGCGGATGCGCCGCAAAGCATCCCGCACAAACAGCTCCGCGTAGTTGCTCAAAAACAGCTCGTCGTATTCCCCCGCCTCTGAGCGCAGCGCCAACACCAGCACAAAGGCGCTGTCGCCGGCCTTTTCCACGCTGATGCCGTTTTGGATCACCTCCGCCGGCAGCCGGCCCTGGGCCCGCGCCACCCGGTTCTGCACATCCACAGCCGCCGTGTCCAGATCCCGATCCGGGCTGAAGGTGACGGTGATCTGGCTGGTGCCGTTGCTGCTGCTCACCGAGGCGATAGACCGTATACCCTCGACGCCGTTGATCTCCTGCTCCAGCACATTGGTTACCGCCGTCTCCACCGTCTCGGCGTTGGCCCCAGGATAAACAGCAGTCACCCTCACCGCTGGCGGCGCCACCTGTGGGTAGTAGTCCACCGGCAGTAGGGGAATGCTCACCGCCCCCACCAGCACGATCAGGATGGAGCAGACGCTGGCAAAAACAGGGCGGCGAATGAAAAAGTCAACAAACATAGTCCAGCGCAGTGAGGAGTGAAAGGGGATAGCTGAGTTGGGAAACCGCCGGAGAGAGAGGACCTAGGGCGGGGATCCAGGAGGTCTCCCTCCCCCTTGTGGCTGCATCCTCTGCTGAAAAAGCACCTCATCGACAATCGGGGCGCCATCGCGGATTTTCTGCAGGCCGCTCAGCACAATTGGCTCATTGGCCTCCAAACCCTCCAGCACCTCATAGCTGTTTCCGTAGATGGATCCCAGCTGCACCGGCCTTTGCACCGCCACCGCCCCCGGGGGCATGCCCTCTGCTGGCGGCTCCGTTGTCTGCACCGTGTAGACAAAGGTTTGCGCCCCCAAGCGGGCCACCGCCGTCACCGGCACCAGCAAGGCCGGCCGCTCCTCCCAGATGACCCGAGTCCGCACAAACTGGGCCGAGCGCAACTGGCCGGCAGGGTTCTCCAGAAGAGCCTTGGCCAGCACCGATTGCGTGGCGGCGTTGGCTTCGGGAGCAATGAAAGAGATTTGGCTGCTGCCGATCACCTCGCCGCGGCTATCCAGGATCTGCACCGGCGTGCCAATGCGCAGCTGGGGGGCCCGCTGCAACGGGATGTTGAGGTTGAGCTCCAGCGCCTGGGTTTGGGTCAAGGTGGTCAAAACCGTCTGAGGCGTCACGTAGTCCCCTTGCCGCACCAAAACATCCCCCACAATGCCCGCAAAGGGAGCCGTGACCTGGAAAAACTGCAATTGCACCTGCTGCCGCTCCGCCTCGGCCTGGGCTTGCTGCACCTCCCGCTCTGCCCGCAAGATCGCGGCCTCCTGAGCGCGGATCTGCTCCTGTTGCGCCGCCAAAGCCGCCTCCGCCTGGCGCAGGTCGCGGCTGGATTGATCCGCTTGCGCCTGGCTGATGGCCCCCTCGGCCAAGAGGCGCAGGTTGCGCTCGTGCTGCTCCCGGGCAAACTCCGCCGCTGCCTCCAGCCGCATCCGATCCGCCCGCAACTGGCTGAGCAGAGCACGGCCGCTCTCCAGGTTGGCTTGGGCTGCGGCAATCCCCGCCGTTTGGCCGGCCACCGCCGCCTGTTGCTGCCGGCTGTCGATCTCAAAGAGAGGGGCTCCGGCAGCCACCTGGGATCCCAGCTGCACGAACACCTGGGTCACCTGTCCACTGACCTGAGGGCGGATACTGGCCACCTGCTGGGATCCGAGGCTGGCCATGAACTCTGAGGTCTCTTCGATTTGCTGTTCCTCTACCCTGCCGACGGCCACTGGTGTGGGTTGGCCTTCTCCGCCCCCTTCACCCCCCATGCTGCGAGGTGGCCCGCCGGGCCGGCAAGCAGCTACCAAGAGAGAAAGGCACAACAGCGGCAGAGCTGTTCGCAGTTGCATCGTGAACCTGCCTCCCTAACGGCTATCCCAACAGAGGGATCCCACCTCTGCATTGACTCAATCAACCAGGGTACTGAGACTGTGCCCTGCTGCGCCTGTGCAAAAGCGCTGGCCATCCTTCCCAATCCAGAGCTAGGGTGGATGCGTGACATCCTCCCGGCGCTCGTCCTGTGGATAGAGCGCGGGCCACCCTTCCCGTCAGCAGAACGGAGTCCTTACCTCGCGGTCGGGCATTCCTGCCCCACGCCACTTGTCTGGGTCTACAACCCCCGACAGACCGACTGAACAGGCAGTTTCCCTTCCCCAGCCTCCCTGGCTACTGCCAGCTTGCAAAACAAGTCTAATCCACAGGGAAGTCTAATCCACAGGGAACGGTGCATCGGCAGGCAGGATGGACTCCTGCACCCAGGAACCCCTGTCCACCGGCCAAGAGCAAGATGCTATCCACTCGTTGATTTCCGGCAAAGTGTAGTTGTATACGTCCCGGCCAATCTCCAGCCACGCCAACAGCAAGGCCTCCGTCCCGCTACCGCGAGCGGCTTGTTGGGAGGCATCTGGATCAATCCGGTACTTGTAGGTTACCGCCAGCATAAGTAGGTTTTACTACAGATTTCGCTCAGAGGTATGGCGGGGATCCCTGTATCCCGGTGCTCACCCTGCGGGTAGAGTGCAGGACTGATTGCCCCTGCACCTCCGTTAGTTAGCAGATGCGGGATCCTCACCAGTGCGCCGTTGGCCACAGTCTACGGCCCGCTTTGCGAATAGCCGTTTGGGCCATCCCAATCCCAAAGGATCCCATCTCTGCACCCCAAAGTTGCCAAAGTTGAATGAAGCTTATGATTCAAGCCGAGCCAAAAAGATTCGGCACAATGGGGAGAGCCATTTCACCAAGCTGTTGAGGACATCGCTATGGCCTACAAACTCTGGATCGACGGCGAATGGGTCGATAGCCAAGGGGGGGGGTTGATGACCATCGAGAACCCGGCCACCGGCGAGAAACTGGCAGAGGTGGTGGATGCTAGCCCTGCCGATGTGGATCGAGCGGTGCAGGCCGCCCAAACAGCCTTCTACGATGGCCGTTGGTCGAAACTCACCCCCGGCGAGCGCTCCCTGGCCCTCTGGAAATTGGCGGATCTAATCGAAGCTCGCGCCGCCGAATTGGCTCGCTTGGAATCGGAAAACACTGGCAAGCCCTACGAGTTCCTCAGCTTGGGGGGAGATTTGCCGTTTGCGGTGGATAATCTGCGTTTCTTCGCCGCTGCCGCCCGCGACATCCATGGCTTTAGCGCCGGGGAATATGCCAAGGGCTACACCTCCCTCTTTCGCAAAGAGCCGGTGGGGGTGTGCGCGCAAATTACCCCCTGGAACTATCCGCTGATGATGGCCGTCTGGAAAATCGGCCCCGCCCTGGCCGCCGGCTGTACGGTGGTGCTCAAGCCCGCTCCTGCCACCCCCCTGACCACCCTGATGCTGGGAGAACTGATCGCCGAGGCTGGGATCCCGCCCGGGGTAGTCAATATCGTTACCGGAGGCAATGCCACCGGCCAAGCCCTGGTGGAGCACCCCCAGGTGCGCATGGTCAGCCTTACCGGCTCTACCGCCACCGGCAAGCAGGTGATGCGGACAGCGGCAGATACCCTGAAGCGGGTGCATTTGGAACTGGGGGGCAAAGCGCCGTTTATCGTCTTCGAGGATGCGGACGTAGAGACCGTTGCTGCCAAGGCCACATTTGCTGCCACCGTCAATACCGGCCAAGACTGTACGGCAGCCACCCGCGTCTATGTGCACGAGAGCAAGCTGGCGCAGGCGCAAGAGGCCATTGTAGAAGCCATGCGCAAAGTAACGGTGGGATCCCCTTTCGAGGCGGGAGTGGAGATGGGGCCTTTGGTCTCAGCAGCCCAGCGGGAGCGGGTGATGGGATTTGTGGAGCGGGCCAAAGCAGAGGGAGCCAAGGTGCTGACCGGCGGTCGGATCCCTTCCCAGCTTGCCCAGGGCTACTACTATGAACCCACGGTGATTGCCAATGTCGATCAAAAAGCGGAGATCGTACAGAGTGAGGTTTTTGGGCCGGTTCTCACGCTCGGCTCGTTTCGCGAAGAAGCGGAAGCGCTACGCTTGGGCAATGACGTCCTATACGGGCTGGCGGCTTCTGTGTGGACTCAAGACATCGGACGAGCGATGAGGTTGGCCGCCGATCTGGAGTTCGGCACCGTCTGGATCAACGACCATATTCCCATTGCCTCTGAGGCCCCCCATGGCGGCTTTAAGCAATCGGGATTTGGCAAAGATCTCTCGGCAGAAGCGGTGCGCGACTACCAAATCACCAAACACGTGATGATTGCAACCCGCTGAAGTGATGCCCATTTTGAACAGAAGATGACCACCAAACAACGGCGGCTCACCAGGGGTATTCCCAGTCGCCGTAGGCCATTGGTGGCCTTGATTCCGACCTACCCCTTCCCCTTGGGAGAGGGCTTGGGGAACTGTCTGGAGCCGGTTTGGAACCTGATACATTCACGCTGAACTCTCCTGAACATGGTTCAGGAAAGAAGCGATCGCATCCTGCCTATCTCTGTTCGCGTCAGCGGGACGGAGTCCAAACAGGAAGGCGGTATCCCGCAAAGCCCTGAGGAATACCCCCCGAGCGCTTTCCCCCTTCACTTCCCGGCAACCGTTGCGGTGGACTCAAGGATCAGGGGGAAACTTGGTCTACTATATCCCTCTCAATGACTTTTGCCAAACCGCCTAAAGCTCAGTAAATTCAGCAAAGTTCAGGGTTTTGGGGGTTAGAGGCATGCTCCCCAGAAAATCTCAGTTGCAAAGGCGGTGCGGAGCACTCAAGCGATAGACTGGGGTGTACAGCTCCCGCTCCGCTGCGAATCTGCTCGATTGAACCGTTGCTCGCCAAGCCTACCCGCCAACCATGGAATCCGCAACTCTATCCGCTCCTTGTACCTTTCCCCTCACCGCTGTAGTGGGGCAACAGGCGGCCAAGCTGGCTCTGCTGCTGGCAGCAGTGGATCCCAGCCTAGGGGGGGTGGTGCTGGTGGGGCCTCGCGGCACCGCCAAGTCGGTTTTGGCCAGAGGGATCCACGCCTTGCTACCGCCCATCGAGGTGATTGCGGGATCCTATTGCAACGACGATCCAGCTCAGCCGGATACCTGGTCCGACTGGGCCAAGGCTCGCTACCCAGCCGGAGAGGTGCCGCCCACCCAAGTGATATCGCCCCCCTTTGTCCAGATTCCCCTGGGCGTGACCGAAGATCGGCTGCTGGGATCCGTCGATGTGGAGGCCTCCATCAGGCAGGGGGAAACGGTCTTCCAGCCAGGGCTCTTGGCTGCTGCCCACCGGGGCGTGCTCCATGTGGATGACATCAACCTCTTGGACGACGCCATCGTCAACTTGTTGCTGACGGTGGTGGGGGATGGGGTCAACCGCCTGGAACGGGAGGGGCTGAGTCTGCAACACCCCTGCCGGCCTCTCTTGGTGGCCACCTACAACCCCGAAGAGGGATCCCTGCGCCCCCACCTGCTGGATCGCCTGGCACTGGTGGTGCCGGTGGGGCAGGAGCTGAGCCTAGAAGAGCGAGGGGAAATTGTCCAACGGGCAACGCAATTTGTCGATGCTCCCGAGCCCTTCCTGGCCGAGCACCAGGCGGAACTGGAGGAAATCCGCACCCGCATCCTCCTGGCGCGGGAGTGGCTGCCCCAGGTCAAGCCGCAGCGGGAACAGCTCCTCTACCTGGTGCAGGAGGCCATCCGCGGCAACGTCCAAGGGCACCGGGGAGAACAATTTGCCCTGCGAGCCGCCTGTGCCCTGGCGGCGCTGGAGGGGCGGGATCGCCTCCTGGCCGAGGATCTGCAGCAGGCCGTGCAGCTGGTGCTGCTGCCCCGCGCCCGTTACGACCCCGACCAGCCCCCGCCTCCCCCCCCACCCCAATCCCAACAGCCCGATCCTTCCCCAAGCAATTCCGACGACACCGGCGAGGACCAGGAGGAGACGGATCCCCAGCCGGAAAGCCTCAGCCTGCCGCAGGAGTTTTTTTTCGATCCTGAGCAGGTGGCCCTGGACCCGCGCCTGCTGGCCTTTGCCCAGTCCCTCAACCAGCAGGGAAAAACGGGATCCCGCAGCCTGGTGTTCAGCGCCGACCGGGGCCGTTACATCAAGCCCATCCTGCCCCAGGGATCCAACCCCCGCGTTGCCGTCGATGCCACCTTGCGAGCTGCTGCCCCCTATCAGAAAAGCCGCCGCCAGCGGCAACCGGGACGTAGCGTGATTGTGGAGCCGAGCGATATCCGCGCCAAAAAGCTGGTTCGCAAGGCCGGAGCCCTGGTGATCTTTGTGGTGGACGCCTCCGGCTCCATGGCCCTCAACCGCATGCAAGCGGCCAAAGGTGCCGCCCTGCGCCTGCTCACCGAGGCTTACCAAAACCGTGACAAGGTGGCCCTCATCGCCTTTCGTGGGGAAACTGCCGAAGTGTTGCTCCCCCCCACCCGCTCCATCGAGCTGGCCCGCCGCCGTCTGGAATCCCTGCCCTGTGGCGGGGGATCCCCTCTCGCCCATGCCCTCACCCAAGCCGTGCGCATGGGAGTCAATGCCCGCACCGCTGGCGATGTAGGTCAGGTGATGCTGGTGGCCCTCACCGATGGCCGGGCCAACATCCCCCTCAGCCGCTCCTTGGGACGGAGCGACAGCAAAAGCCAGTTGGGAGCGGATCCCATCGACCTCAAGCAAGAGCTGCGGGAGATCGCCCTGCGCATCCGCGCCCTGGGGTTGAAGCTGCTTTTGATCGATTCCCAAAGCCGCTTTGTAACCACCGGCTTCAGCGCCGAGCTGGCGGAATTGGCGGGCGGACGGTACTTTCATCTGCCCCGTGCCACCGACCAGGGGATCGCAGCCGTGGCCCGCTCGGCTATGCAGGAGGGACGCACCTACCCCTGAGAGAACAGCCTCTCCGTTGGCAAAGGTTGTAACTTTTCTTAATGGTTGGTTATGATCCCTGTAGGCGAACTTCACCTTGTCCCATGGCTACAGGACTCCTGCCCCAACTTTCCCTCCAGAATCCCATGGCTGTCGATTGGGTTAGCCGAGGGGTAGGCGCAGCCATTCGTGCCCTCTTTAAGCATGCAGAGCGGCTGGAGGCGCGCGTGCGAGTGGAGCCTGTTGCCAAATTGTTGCAGGGTCGTATCGACAGCTTTGAACTGTTGGGCCAGCATCTGCAGATGTACAACGGCCTGAGGCTTTCGGCTCTGGAGCTATTCTGCAATGCGGTGGCCATCGATTTCAGCCAAATTTGGCAGGGGAAGATCAAGCTGCGCCAGCCAGTACAGGCCACAATGCGCGTGGTGCTGAGCGAAGACGATCTGGCGCAATCGTTTAACACACCTTTTGTGCTGAATAGGCTGGCCTTAGGAAAGCAGGATGATAGCCCCCTATCCTTCCATCACGTCCATATCAGCATCACCCCGGCGCGACGACTGCAATTCCAGGCAAATGTACAGCAGGGAGAAGCCAGGGCTTTCTGCGTCGGTTTTTCCGCCCAGGTTGAGGTGCTGGAGCGGCGTCGCATCCGCTTTACAGATCCAGTGTTTGAAAGCGGTACAGAAGAGGAGCTAGCCTTGAGCCAAGCTTTGGTACGCTGCCTGAATGAGCTTCTGGATTTGGATCGGCTCGCCTTGCGAGGCACTGAGCTGCGGGTAGACCGGGTGAACTTGCAGCCCCAGCAGATGATCCTGTACGGCAGTGCCACCCTAGCGCAATTTCCCACACGCCAACCCCAATGGGAAAGTGCTTGACAGCCTTTGGAAGGGCGGCTACGCTCAATAGTGGTGAGGAGTGAAGAGAAGAAGCCTCTGGGGTCGAAACACGGACAGACGCCCAGGGGTTTTTTCATGCCTCAGGAGCTTGAGAGCTCCGCTCTGCCCCTCGATCTTGATCTGTTGAACTTGTAGTCCTTTGACCCAAACTGGGACACTACACCCAAAACGTTGGTCGCGTCGTCGCGTCAGCGTTGCCGAGCAATAATGCATGCGGCCAAAGGCTTTTCTCAATGGCCCAGGCGCCTCACCCTAACCTGAAACGACTATGATTGCTCAACGTTGGTTACGCCTGGGGATCAAGCTGTCTTTCTTTGCCGTGATGTCCACAGCTTTGCCAACCGGAATACGGCGCGGCTTCTCTAAAGAATGGGGTAGCTGGGTATCCTAAAAGCTGGGGTTACGGCATCCTTCTTTATTCATGGGGATGAAGTGGCTCAAGACATAACGGTCATTCTAAGACCTAGGAAAGAACTCTTCAGCCTTGACCGTGAGGGGATGTTTATTCTTTGCCTACGGTTGGTTCACTATTTAAGCAGGTCTTGTCAAAGCGAGCGCACCGAGTTTGAAACAGCAACCACTCCGCGTACTTGAGTTTTGGCGCCGCCGCTTTCCCCACAGCTTGCGCACCCAGGTGGCATTGGTCATTGCCAGCCTTTCGTTCGTCCCCAACTTGGTTTTCATCCTGTCGGTGCAGTGGATCTGGCCCGACACGCAGTTCAGCACTGAAGGGATCCTCCTGCTGCTGCTGTGGATCCCGTTGCTGGCGGTGCTGTCGGCGGTGGTGGGCTATGCTCTGTCCTCCATGATTTTGCGCCCCCTCACCCTGCTGGCCCGCGAGTTGGCTCATTTGGAAACCTTGATTAACCAGCCCGCCCGTTGGAATCTGCTGCTCCGCCCCGGGGATCCCCAGGAAGCCCTGATCTTGCGGCAGGCTTTTGCCCAGTTGCTGCGCCAGATCCAGATCGATCAAATGCGGCGAGAAGCCTTTACCGCTACCCTCGTTCACGACCTCAAAACCCCCCTCATCGCCTTTGGGCACCTGCTGAGCGCCTTTAAACAGGATCAACAGCTCGAGCCGGAGCAACGTCGCGCTCTGCTGGATCGCATCCTGCAGGAAAATCAACACAATCTCTCTCTGGTGCAGAAAATGGTGGAGGCTCACCGCCTGGAGCGGGGAGAGATCGAGTTGCATCCTCGGCCTTGTGATCTGGGATCCCTGGCCAGAAAGGTGGCCGAGCGCATGGGATCCCTGGCCCAGGAGCGGGGGATCGATCTGCGAGTCGAAGGAGAAGGGTGGGGCAACGCCGATGAGGCAGAGCTGGAGCGGGCGCTGGTGAATCTGGTGGACAACGCCTTGCGCTACGCACGCCATGCGGTGGTGTTAATCGTCAGCCCCCACCAGATCCAGGTGCAGGATGATGGCCCCGGCTTGCCGGCTCCCCTAGAAGAGTTGGCCCAACCCTACGTGACCCAGCCCATTCACATTGCCGGCCACCACTACCCAACCGGCTCAGGAGGTCTGGGGCTATATATCGCCAGGCGCATCCTGCAGGCCCACGGGGGGGACTTGCGGTTGGTCGAGACGGGATCCCAAGGGACTGCTCTAGCCCTGGTGTTGCGGTGACATACTCCCGACCCCGACTGCTGGCAGTACGGAGCGGGCTTCTCGCTTCATCGGGGAGCCTACGCAAGAACCCTCCACGAGCAGACACGGAATGCCCTACCGCGTAGTTGCACCAGATTCCGGCAAAAGCCGTTTTGTGCAACTACTCCTATCATACACCATGTGGGGGTATCTGTATCCCGGCACTGACCCTACGGGTACAGTGCGGGGCTTAGCTACCCCCACACCCCCATAAGCTAACCCAATAGATTGGTGCTGAACAAGACTGGTGTAGTCATTTTAAGTGACATACTCCCGCACTCATGTTGATGCAAAGCGCTCCGCGCCGCTAAAGCGAGAGAGTGCGGGCTTCAAGGACTCCGTCCCGCTGACGCGAACAGTGACTCCGGTTAGCGCTCCGCGCCGCTAGCGCGAAAAGGACATTTCCTGGGCTTAAGGACTACGTCCCGCTAACGCGAAAAGGACGAGATGCCCCGCCCCTGTACTTGATGTCTATAGCGGCAGTGTATAAAACCCCGCTACTTTTTATGGCACCAGTAAGGACAAAACATCATGTCCCCGCCTTTCATCCCGACCCTCACCCTGGATAGTGAATAGTGGATAGTGGTTAGTGGATAGTGACTATTCACTATTCACTAGCCACTAACTAATAGAGGGCGGGGCTTCCCGGCGGTGTAGCTAGCGGTAACTAACGGGGGTGCAGGGGCAATCAGTCCTGCACTCTACCCGCAGGGTAAGCACCGGGATACAGGGATCCCCGCCATACCTCTGAGCGAAATCTGTTGAGCGAAATCTGTAGTAAAACCTACTTATGCTGGCGGTAACCTACAAGTACCGGATTGATCCAGATGCCTCTTGCTCTTGTCCGGTGGACAGGGGTTCCTGGGTGCAGGAGTCCATCCTGCCTGCCGATGCACCGTTCCCTGTGGATTAGACTTGTTTTGCAAGCTGGCAGTAGCCAGGGAGGCTGGGGAAGGGGAACCACCTGTCCAGTCGTTTTGTCGGGGGTTGTAGACCCAGACAAGTGGCGTGGGGCAGGAATGCCCAGCCGCGAGGTAAGGACTCCGTCCTGCTGACGGGAAGGGTGGCCCGCGCTCTGTCCGTAGGACGAGCGCCGGGAGGATGTCACGGTGCATGAAGGGTGGGATCCTCTGCACAAGCGTTCGTGAGGTTGGGTTCATGTCTTCCGTGCTGTGGCAAGCGATTGGGTATGCCTGTGGGATCTCGCTGGGGCTCCTAGGCTTGGTTGCCCTGGTCAACGTTCTTGTGGGGTGGCTGGATCGGCAGACCTCAGAGACTCCGGAGGAGCCGACCGAGTCGCCAGAACCCTGCAGCACAACGGAGGGATCCCCGTCGGCATGAGTGACAGGGTTCGCGTTCACGTCTGGATACGGGGGCGGGTTCAGGGCGTGGGGTTTCGCGCCCACACCGAAGCGATGGCTCTCCATGCGGGTGTTCAAGGGTGGGTGCGCAATTTGCGGGGTGGTCGTGTAGAGGCTGTTTTTGAAGGATCCCCTGCCGCAGTGGAGGCGATGCTGCGCTGGTGCCAACAGGGCAGCCCCGGTTCGGTTGTGGAGGCCATTGAGCAACGTTCCGAGCCGCCGGAAGGTCTACCCACTTTTGAGATTCGCCCTACCGTTTGAGGAAGTTTCGCTGTTCTGAGGATCTGCTTCAAGCTGGGCTGCTCCGGCCTCGTCCTGGGTTCTGGGCTGCCGTCCCCAGAAACTGTCTGTGAGCTGGGATCCCCAAGGTCGCACTAGAATGGTTACACTGCCAGTTTTTCCCATCCCATGACTGTTGCTGCCCCCGCCAAAGTGCAATATGAAGCTGTGATCGGGTTGGAAGTTCACTGCCAGCTCAGCACCCGCTCCAAGATCTTCTCCAGCAGCGCGACAGCCTTTGGCGCTCCCCCCAACACCCAGATTGACCCCATCTGCATGGGCCTGCCCGGCACCCTGCCGGTGCTCAACGAAAAGGTGCTGGAGTACGCGGTCAAAGCGGGTTTGGCCTTGAATTGCACCATTGCCCCCTACAGCAAGTTCGACCGCAAGCAGTACTTTTACCCCGACTTGCCCAAAAACTACCAAATCTCCCAATACGACCTGCCGATTGCTACCCACGGCTGGATTGAGATCCAGCTCAGCGACGGTCGCACCAAGCGCATCGGCGTCACCCGTCTGCACATGGAAGAAGACGCGGGCAAGCTGGTCCACGCTGGCAGCGACCGCCTATCGGGATCCAGCTACTCTTTGGTGGATTTCAACCGGGCGGGGGTTCCCCTCATCGAGATCGTCAGCGAGCCGGACATCCGCAGCGGGGAAGAGGCAGCCGAGTATGTGCAAGAGCTGCGCCGCATCCTGCGCTATGCCGGGCTGTGCGATGGCAACCTGCAGGAGGGATCCCTGCGCTGTGATGTGAACATCTCGGTGCGTCCGCTGGGATCCCAGACCTTTGGCACGAAGGTGGAAATTAAAAACATGAACTCCTTCAACGCCATCCAACGGGCCATCGAGTACGAATTCAACCGCCAGGTCAAGGCTGTGGAGGCAGGCGAGCGGATCGTGCAAGAGACCCGCCTCTGGGAAGAAAACAGCCAGCGCACCATCAGCATGCGCAAGAAAGAGGGATCCAGCGACTATCGCTATTTCCCCGAGCCCGATCTGCCGCCCATTCGCGTTACCGAAGCGCAGAAAACCCGCTGGCAGGCAGAGCTGCCGGAATTGCCCGGTGTGAAGCGGCGACGTTATCAGGAGGTGTACGGCCTCTCGGTGTACGATGCCCGCTACCTCAGCGATGAACGCAACACCGCCGAATACTTTGAAGCCGTGATCGCCGCCGGTGCCGACCCGAAAGCAGCCGCCAACTGGATGATGAGCGACATCGCCAGCTACCTCAACACCCACAAGCTGGACTATCCCGACATTGCCCTGAAGCCGGAGACCCTGGCCGAGCTGATTGGCCTCATCGAGCAGGGCACCATCTCCAGCAAAATCGCCAAGGAGATCCTGCCGGAACTGCTGGAAAAAGGCGGGTCGGCCCGCGCCCTGGTGGAAGCTAAGGGCATGACCCAAATCTCGGATAGCGCTCTGCTGGGGCAGATGATCGCCGAGGTGCTGGCAGAAAACCCCGAGCAACTGCAGCAGTATCGGGGGGGCAAAACCAAGCTCTTCGGCTACTTTGTCGGGCAATTGATGAAAAAAACTCAGGGACGGGCAGATCCAAAGCTGGCCAACGACCTGCTCAAGCAACACCTCGACGGCTAGCTGATACATTTACGCTGAACACTGCTGAACATCACTGTTCAACTATGCAGCGATAGCATTCTGTTTGTTTCCAAACAGAATGGCGGTATCCCGCAAAGCTTTGAGTAGAATACCCAAAGCGCAGTTTCCGTGTCGTCTTACTACCAATTTTCTGCTTTGCTTTGGCTACCATGTTGGCAGACTCGAAAGTAAACAGAAAGATCAACTGGTAGTAATCCGTACTGAACATATTATACATTATTTTCAGTATAGTTGAGCTTATCATTGACTAGAGTCATGCTCCAAGCATCGGTGAGGGAATAGCCCAACTCCTGCATCATGCGCCGCAGCAGGGGCAAGCTCAGCCCGATAACATTGCCGGGGCACCCCTCGATCCGCTCCACAAACAGGCTGCCGCGGCCATCGATGGCAAAACAGCCAGCACAATTGAGCGGCTCACCGGTGGCCACATAGGCGCGGATTTCCTCGTCGCTGGGCTTGGCAAAAAACACCCGCGTCACCGCATAGTGGGTGAGGCGGCGGTTCTGCTTCGTGTCAATCAAGGCATGGCCTGTGTAGAGCTCTCCCACTTCGCCCCGCATTTGCCGCAGGCGCCGTTCCGCCTC
Organism: Thermostichus sp. OS-CIW-26; assembly: GCF_054058395.1. Taxonomy (NCBI): domain Bacteria; kingdom Bacillati; phylum Cyanobacteriota; class Cyanophyceae; order Thermostichales; family Thermostichaceae; genus Thermostichus; species Thermostichus sp. OS-CIW-26. The sequence goes on from NZ_JBSSAG010000002.1 coordinate 88,038, forward strand.
TAGGGCATTGGGCGGCTTACCTAGGATCTCGCCATTTAGGTAGAGCACAGAGTCGGCCCCCACGACCAAGACGGGCTCCGGTTGCTGGGCCGCCACCACTTCGGCTTTCGCCGAGGCCAGCTTCTGCACCAGCTCCACCGGATTAGAGCTCTGGATTTGGCTTTCGTCGAAGTAGCTGGGTTGAACGCGATGGGGGATCCCGGCAGCCTTTAACAATTGGCGGCGGGCAGCGGATTGCGAGGCCAGTACGATAGGAGGCAACATCGACTCAACACCCAAAGCCTGGACGTTTGCTGGATGGAAGTTCGCTCCATGAGCTAGTTTCCATTAGCTTAGTTAGTATGCGCCTGATGGGCGTTGAAAGGAAACTCTCCCGATATCTTCCCAGCCGGATCCTGTTTGTGACCACTGTACCCTCACAGGCCCCCACCCCAACTGATCTCGATCTTGCCCGTTCCGGGATCCTCCAGCGCTATTGGGGGGATCAAGACACCCCGGAAAGCCGCTGGGTGAATTTGTTGGTGGCGGTGTTGGTTTTCTGTTCATCCACCTTCTTTGTGGTGGAAACCTATCCCATTCCCCCTGAGGTACGTCTTGGGCTGGAGCGGGTGGATCGCCTCATTCTCGGCCTGTTTGTGGTGGAATATCTGCTCCGACTGGCAGCGGCCCCGCAGAAGTTGCGCTATGTCGTGAGCTTGTATTCGCTCATCGATTTGCTCGCCATTTTGCCTTTTTTTGCCGGGCTAACCGATATTCGCTTCATTCGCATCTTCCGTTGGTTTCGCATTTTGCGGCTGCTGCGCCTGGTAGAGGGCAAAACCCTGTTTGGGCAAGTGATCTCCGCCGATAGCCGCATTTTGCTGCGCATTTTCTTCACCCTCTTTGCCATTGTTTTCGTCTACTCTGGGCTGATCTATCAGGTAGAACATCCAGTGAATCCTGGTGTTTTTGCCACCTTTTTGGATGCTTTCTACTTTTCCGTCGTTACCATGACCACGGTGGGGTTTGGGGATCTCACCCCCACTTCTGAGCTGGGCCGGCTGCTGACAGTGTTGATGATCTTGACGGGCATAGCCCTGATCCCTTGGCAAGTGGGGGAGTTGATCAAGCAACTGGTAAAAAGCGGCAACTCGGTACAGTGGGCCTGCCCAGGCTGTGGCCTCTCCCAACACGATGGGGATGCCCAATTCTGCAAACGCTGTGGCACACTGCTCTATCCAAGGGATTGAGGCTGTTGGCCAATTTGGGGCAAAGACAGGATAGGCTAGGACGGGTTGCAGGAGGATCTGCGATGTTGGCCCACCCCGAGCTAACCATCCCCGGCAAGCTGAACGTGAAGGCGGGCGTGGCGATGCTGGTTGCCGCCATTGTCCTCGGCTGGATCCTCAGCCAAGTTCAGCCGTTGCCGCTCGCCCCCCAGGAGGCTTCGGGGATCCCTGCCGAGCCCCTCCTCTGGCAGGAGGTGCCCAAACAAAAGTACGCCTGGCACATTTGCTACGCCTTTTTGGGCAACATGGGGTTGATCAACATCGGCGGCGGACTGGCCCTGGTGGTGCTGGGATCCCGCTTTACGGCTGGGCAAATGCTCTCGCAAATTCTCCTGTTGGGGGGAATGCTGCACCCGGCTTCTTGGGCTTTGGTGGCCCTGACGGGGCTGGAAGGGTGGGGCTGGCTGGGTAATGCCGGAGCCGCAGCGGTGGCGGTGGTGGTGATGGTGTTGTTTGTTTACCTGGTCTTGGCCACCTGCCGTTCCCTACAAGCCGTCCGAAGGCTGACCCAATCCCGAACCTGCCGTTAGCCCCAGTTGGGGAAAGCTGAGAAATCGTTTAAGATCGTTAACGGCAACACTCTAAACAACCGGACGGTGCTCTGCATGGCGGTGCAAGAGGAGGTTTTTTTTGAGGGCGGCCCCCACAGTGGCGATTTGGTGTTGAACTCCTTCATTGGGGCTACACTTGTCGGCTTGCCTCTGTTTGTGGGGGCACTGGTGCGCAAGCTGTGGGTACACTATCGGATTACCAATCGTCGCATCACCGTGATCGGGGGGTGGGGCGGCAAGGAGCGCTCAGACGTGATCTACAGCGAGATCGCCAAGGTGGTCATGGTGCCACGGGGCTTGGGCGTGTGGGGAGATATGGTGCTCACCCTCAAGGACGGCAGTCGCCTGGAGATGCGGGCCCTGCCTCGCTTCCGCGAGATCTACAACTACATCAATGAGCGGATCGACGAGAAAGCCAAGCAGGTGAGCGGCCCAATTGGCAAAAAGCGCCGCTCTGCCAAGTCCTGACAGTGCCTGAGCCTTGGGGATCCCTTCCTGTGGCTGTCCCCACTCTTCCCAGCCGGGATCCCGCTTGGCCTGAGCGCCTGGCCCTGGTGCACGAGTACCTGATCTGGCCGGGGGGATCGGAAAAGGTTTTGCAGGAGCTGGTGGCCTTTGCCCCCCAGGCCCCCCTTTACGTTAGTCTCTTCTCGGCTCACACCCTGCCGCCGAGCTGGCAGGAGCTGTCGATTCACACCTCTTTTTTGCAAGGCTGGGCCAAGTGGCTGGGGGTGCTGCGCCCTGATTACCATGCCCGCCTCAAGTATCTGCTGCCCTGGATGCCGTTGGCCTATGAGAGCTTCGACTTTTCGGGGTATGACTGTGTGATCTCCAGCAGCCACGCCTTTGCCAAAGGGATCCTGACGGGAGCCTCTACCCTGCACCTGAGCTACATCCACAGCCCCACCCGTTACCTGTGGGAGAACCGGGAGCTGTATCTGCAGCGAGAAGGGCTGGGGAGAAGCGGGCCTGTTGGCGCAATTGGCCAATGGCTGCTGCACCGCTTGCGCCAATGGGATTTTCTGGCAGCTCAACGTCCAGATCTGTTGATCGCCAACTCCCAGCACATTCGCCGCCGCATTGCCAAGCTCTACCGCCGCGAGGCTGTGGTCATTTATCCGCCCGTTCCGCTGCAGGGGTTGGAGCCGGTGGCGGATCCCAGCGCCGATTATGACCTGGTGGCAGGCCGACTGGTGCCCTACAAACGGGTGGATCTGGCGATTGCCGCCTGTGAACGGCTGGGTCGTCGGCTGCTGGTTGTGGGCGAAGGGCCGGAGCTGGCTCGGCTCAAGCGACTGGCGGGGCCGCAGGTGGAGTTTTTGCCCCATCAGCCCCCCGATCGTTTCCGGGAACTGCTAGCCAATTGCCGGCTGCTGCTGTTCCCCTGGGAGGAGGATTTTGGCCTAGTGGCAGTGGAGGCCCAGGCCTGCGGCCGCCCCGTGGTTGCCCTCAACCGGGGAGGTGCCCAAGAGACGGTCATCCACGGCCAAACCGGCATCCTCATTCCCGAGGCCAGTGTGGAAGCGCTGGTGGAAGGGCTGCGGCAGGCGGATCGACAGGAATGGGATCCGCAGCGGATTCGGGCCCATGCTCTGCAATTTGCCCCAGAGCGGTTTCATGCCCAGCTGGGAGCCCTGTTGCGCTGGGCTTGGCCTCGTTTTCAAGCTGGAGAACGGTTGGATCCCCGAGAATGGAGCGCTCAGTAGGGCCGCCGCTGCACAAAAGTCGGCAACTCAATCCGGTTGCGACTGCCCGTTTCCCCTCCTGCCCGTGAAGCGGCCAAAGCGGAGCGTTTCAGGAGCCTTTCTGTCCGTTGGCGCCAGCCGAGCGGGGCACTTTCTTCCCGCTCGTCCAGGGTGAGCGGCGGGATCCCTGGGGTGGGTGTTCTCCAGGTGGTGGCCGGGGAAGGAGCAGACTCGTCAGCCGCGGCAGGAATCCGTTCCTGGGCCCGATGATTCGACCTGGGCTCGACAACCGCTGGCTGAGGGGAAGCGGAGGCCGACTGACGCAGTGTGGCCAGTTGCTCTTCCAGTTCTTGATTGCGCTGCTGCAGCAGGGCCACTTCCTTTTCTTGGGTTTGCGCGTAGGCGTGGGCCTGCACACACTCGGTTTTCAAAGCCATCACCTGCTGCTGCAACTTCTCGATTTGCTTTTGGCTGACCAGATGATGGGCCTCGGCCAGTTCTCGCCCCCGCCGGGCTGCTTCCAGGCTTTCTCGGGTGTCCTGCACCTGCTGCTGAACTTCCTGCCACTGGGCAAGGGTGGGACGCTGGGCCAACTCTTGCATGAGCTGATCCCGCTCGGCTCGCAAAGCACCAAGCTCGCGGGTCAAAGCCTGCACCTGCTCCTCCAGGGCAAGGATTCGCTGCACCTGTGAGGACTCTGTTTCCCTGAGGTGGGCGGCCTGGGCTGCTTCCGCTTCCAGCTTGGCAATCTGTTGGGCTTGCTCGGCCTGCTGCCGCTGACTCTGCTGCAGCTCTTCCAGCAAGGTGGCCCGCTCGGCCTTAGCAAAAGAGGCCTGTTGGCGCAGATGATCCAGCTCCGCCTGCAAGCGTGCCCATTGCTCTGGGGTAGGACGCTCTTCCAGTTCGCGAATACGTTGCCGGGCGGTGTTCAGGTCAGCTTCCATGTGTGCCTTTTCGGTTTCCAGATGGGTCTTCAAGCGCTGCCATTCGGCTTCCGCTTGGCGGTGGGCAGCCTCTAGCTCCGCCCGTAGGGTTTCCAGTTCTTGTGCAGAAGGTCGAGCAGCCAACTCTTGGATTTGCGCTTGCAATTGTGCTTTTTCCTCCTCTAGCTGCTGTACACGGAGCTGCAGTTGGGCTTGCAAAAGCTGCACCTGCGGCAACTTGACGGCGTATTCTCCCAATTGGTTGGCCTGCTGTTTCAGCTCCAGGAGCTCCTGCTGCAGTTGGTAAAATCGGGCCGGATCGACGCGCCGCTGCAATTCCGCCTTGAGGGTTTCAATTTCCGTCTGACTGGTTTGCAACTGCTGCTGCAGAATGTGGTAGTGCTCCAGCGTTGGACGGCGCTCCATTTCCCACAGGAGATTCTGCAGTTCTTCGATGTGCTGTTGCTGAAGCTGAAAAGCCTCTGGGGTAGGGCGCTGGGCCAGCCGCGCTTTCTCCTCTTGACACGCTTGCAAAGCTTGATCCCGCTCTTGAATCTGGGCCTGTGCTTCCAGCAGTTGATGTTCCAGGCGATGGATGCACTCAATCTGCTGCAATGACAGCGCTTCCGATTCGGCGAGGGATCGCTCTAGGTTGCGCACCCGCGCCCGCAAGGCTTTTAGCTCCTCTTCCCCTTCCATATCCAGGCTGCTCGACAGGTTATGGGCCTTACTGTAGCAGATGGTCTGGATGAAAATCCAGCTCGCCACTATCTGTAGTGTAAATTTTTAGCTTTTCCCAGAACCAACACTAACTCTGTTGCCCCCGCCCTCTATACTGAGAAGGTGAGTTTTCAGATGAACCCTGTGATGAAGCTGGGATCCAAACCTTGGGGATGGGTGCTGGGCCTGCTGGGCGTGGCCTTGGTCGGTTGTGGTGCCGATGCGCTGACGGCCAGTACTCCGCTGCCGCCTTTGATCACCAGCAGCGATATTCCTTCTGTGGTGAATCGGAACGGCTTTTTGGAGCTGGGGGTCTCGGTATCGGTGCCGGGGCGGATCCCGGCGGAGCTGGCGTTTCAGGTGTCGTGGTCAGGGATCGAGGTGCAGACGCTATCGGCAGCCCAGGTGAATTGTGTGTCTGGAGAGGAGTTCTGTACAACCCGCTTCCGCATTCGCCCTCCCCTGAGCTTGGTGCCCGGCTCCTACCTGCTCAGCTTGCGGGTCTTCGACCGGTTGGGTCAAAGTGCTGCGGTGACCGGGACGGTGCTGCTCAGGGATCCCTGAGGTCGCCCTATCCTTGCCCAGCCTTGAGAAAGCGGTGCGGTTCCCGTTCCCATAAGCATTGCGTAGCAGTAGGTAGCAGTATGAGGTGCCGTAGGCATAGCACCTGATACATTTACGCTGAACACTGCTGAACATCACTGTTCAACTATGCAGCGATAGCATTCTGTTTGTTTCCATTCGCGTCAGCGGGACGGAGTCCAAACAGAATGGCGGTATCCCGCAAAGCTTTGAGTAGAATACCCAAAGCGCAGTTTCCGTGTCGTCTTACTACCAATTTTCTGCTTTGCTTTGGCTACCATGTTGGCAGACTCGAAAGTAAACAGAAAGATCAACTGGTAGTAATCCGTACTGAACATATTATACATTATTTTCAGTATAGTTGAGCTTATTATTGACTAGAGTCATGCTCTGCCCAAGCTTTGAATGGGTAAGGGATCCCTTCAGCGGGGGGGAAATACTTTTTGGCGAACATCGTCGGCGAAAGCTTCCACCGCTTCTCGGATCGCCTGTCTCAAATTGGTATAGGCCTTGGCAAAAGGGGGGAGCCGCTCGCTCAGCCCCAGCAGGTCGTGGGTGACCAAAATCTGACCATCGCAGGCCGGCCCGGCTCCAATGCCCAGGGTTGGGATCCCCACCTGGGCTGAGATTTGGGCAGCCAATTCCGCCGGCATGTGCTCCAGAACCAGGGCAAATGCCCCTGCTTGTTCCAGGCTGAGGGCCTCTTGTCGCAGACGCTCCGCCTCCGGAGTGGTTTTTCCCTGCTGGCGATAGCCTCCCAGTTGATGTTTGGCCTGCGGAGTGAGGCCGATATGACCCAAAACCGGGATCCCCCGCTGCACCAGAAAGGCCACCGTTTCCACCATGTCGGGGTAGCCCCCCTCCAGCTTGACCCCGTTGACTCCTGCCTCCTTCATCAACCGCCCTGCTGAGAGGAGAGCTTGTTCTTTGTGGACTTGATAAGTCAAGAAGGGCAAGTCGGCCACCAAAAAGGCCCGTTCTACCCCGCGGCGCACCGCCTGGGCGTGATGGAGCATCTGTTCCAGCGTCAGGGGCAGGGTGCTGGTATACCCCAAGTGGGTCATGGCCAAGCTGTCGCCCACCAGGATCAAGTCGATCCCAGCCTGATCCAAAATCTGAGCGGTGGCGTAGTCGGCAGCCGTGAGGGCCACCAAAGGTTGACCCGCCTGTTTGGCCTGGCGAAAGTGGTGAATGGATAGAGCAGCCATATCCCTATGATCTCATCTGGGCGTTCCCGCCAGCGGTGCGGAGCACTTTCCCATCAACCGCATCCCGTGGGGGAAGCAAGCTTGGCTTTGAGGCTGGGAAGAAGCAGGAGACTCGGTTTGCCGTTAAGATGGTAAAGCCCCACAGCTGACTGGAAGGGTGACAGAGTGGTTGATTGTGACGCTCTCGAAAAGCGTTGTGACTGCAAGGTCACCGTGGGTTCGAATCCCACCCCTTCCGTCTTCAGGCATACAGTTTTAGAACGCCTTTTTAGAACGCCTTGCCCAGCTAGGGCCTCTGGGATTTTTGGGGATCCCACCCAAGCCCTTCGCATCAGCGGTGCGGTTCCCCCATAACACTTTGGCATGGAGCCAAGGTCAAGGTTGGATGGGGTTCTTGGCCTTTCTTCTAGAGTCTTATGTTCACCGCTCCTGCTCTCTCTGCCCAACTGCATCCGCTCATTCAGGGCTTATCTGAGGCAATCCTGAACGTTTGGGGATCTACCCTCACCCTAGCCCCCTATCCTCTGCCTGAAGATCTGGGCTACGTGGAAGGCCGCCTAGAGGGCGAAAAATTGCAAATTGAAAACCGCTGCTACCAAGGGGATCCCTTTCGCAAACTGCACCTGGAGCTGGCCCAGGCCGGGCAGAGCCTGGATATTCTCCATTGCGTTATGTTTCCGCAGCCGCAGTACCCGCTGCCGCTGTTCGGTTGCGACATTGTGGTCGGTCGCGGACAGGTGAGCGCCGCCATTGTCGATCTCTCGCCGGTGACCCCCAGCTTGCCCGATCTCTATATCCAGGAGCTGGAAGCGTTGGGATCCCATCTGGCCCCTTTCCAACACCGGCGCCGGTTGCCGGAGTGGGGCACGATTTTTTCTCCCTACTGTCTGTTCGTGCGTCCTGCCGACGAAGCAGAGGCCGAGCGCTTTTTGCACTTTGCCCGCCGTTTCCTGGAAATTCACTGCCGGCTGGCGCAGCAGATCCCCCCACAGACGGATCCCGGCCAGATTTTGGCCCACTACCAGGGGCAGCAGCGCTATTGCAGCCAGCAACAGCAGAACGACCGCACCCGCCGCGTTTTGGAAAAAGCCTTCGGTCCCGCCTGGGCAGAGCGCTACATGAACACCGTCCTTTTCGATTTGCCTCCCAGTCCCGTGCAGATCTAGGCGGGATCCCCTTGCAGCCGCTGCTGGATGCTCAACGCCAATTTTTGCCCTAAGAACTCCGGCATGGTTGGAGTTGAATCCGGCCCTAGCAAGTAAAAAATGAAGCGCGTCTGCTTGCGGCGGAGCATCAAATTGAGGTTAACAACGGTCAAATCCTCCTGCGCAAGAACCGTCATCACCCGGTAAAACGCGCCCGGCTGGTTGTCCACATCCACCAAAAGTGTGGGCAAATGAAACACCGGGTCAAAATAAAAAGAAACCTGCACGTCTTTTAGTCCGGCCTTGAGATCAAACTCCAGCGCCAAGGTTTCATGAACGCGAAACACACCCGCCAGGCATTCGTGAATAGCCCGTTCTAGGCTGAGCTTGGTTTGGGAAGATAGGCTGTGGCCATCGCGGGAGACAATGGTGCGGATAAACACCAGGTGCGGTGAGTAGATCTGCCCATAGAGATGAATGCCATGCACCGAGAGATTAAAAGCAGTGAACACCCCAAACAGATCGCTGAGCAGGGAAGGTCGATTACGGTAGGCCAGACAAACCACCGTCTTGCGACCTTCGTCCTGCATCTGTACCACCGCCTTGCGGGTCTGGTAGAGGGTGTAAGCCAAGCGCAGATTTTGGGCCTGTACCTCGCTGCTGACAAACTGGCTGTAAAAAGGCGGAAAGCTCTGGTTAAAACGCCGCATCAGAGCGGATCGCGTCAGCGGGACGGAGTCCTTGCGGGTGCTGACTTTGAGCGGCTGAAGATCTTCATGGGCAGCCCTCTTCCGCGCTTCCCGATCCCCGGCAACTCCTAGAGAAGCCACCTTGGGCTGGGGAGTGCCCTGCTGTGCTGATTGCTCATCAGTTGACATCGACCTCGCCACCTGCGTTGCTCCTTCTCCATCGTTGCTCAGTACGCCCCAGCCAAACCCCATCTATCCGCAAAATCACTGAGGCTCGGAACGAATGTCAACGCTGCATCCAATTCTTGTTCAATGCTTTTGGACTTAATCTATCTCACAGGGCTGAGCTGGTCATCCAAAGAGCCGCTGAGGGGCATCCCCCAATTGGGGGGATCCTTCCCTTCTTCGCTGCTGAACCGACGCTGTGAGCCTTTCAATCCCAGAATAGCCAGAATAAGCCTAAACTATGAATTGAGCAGAGCGCTGCAATTTTTGATATAAAGTGCCGCATTGAGTGCTGGCCGGCTGGGTGACATGAAGCGCTATCTTGTTGGCCATCACTTTGGTTTTTCCCTAGGTTTGTGAAGGGATCCCTGTGAGCAGAACTGTTGCCAATCCCACTCCGTTTTCGCCCGCACAAGCGCCGGACCCCGCTGGTGCTTGGTGGGATCTCAGTCTCATCACTTCCCCTGCCCAAGAAGACCTGATCTTTTGGCGGCTGGAGAGTTTTGGCTGTCGGGGCATGACCAGCCAAGCCTATGGCGAAGATCAGATTTGCATTCACGCCTATTTGCCTTGGCCTCACGTCAGCCTCCTGGATTTGGCAGCCCTCTCCCTGCGCCTGCAGCAAGATGCCCTCATTGCCGGTCAGCGGGTTCCGAAGCTGCGCTGGGAACGCATAGAGGCGGAAGATTGGAGCAGCAGTTGGAAGCAGCACTGGCAGCCCCAATGGGTCGGGGATAAGTTGCTCATTTGTCCGGCCTGGCTGGAGCCGCCCCCTCACCCCGGTCGGCACCTGTTGCGGCTGGATCCCGGTATGGCCTTCGGCACGGGCACTCACCCCACCACGCAGCTCTGTCTGGAGTCGCTGGAGATGCGCCTGGAGGGCGGCGGGGGTGCCGAGGGAGTGACTGTGGCCGATGTGGGCTGTGGATCCGGGATTCTGTCGTTGGCGGCGGCCCTGTTGGGGGTGAAGCGGGTGTTTGCGGTGGACATCGACCCCCTGGCGGTGCAAGCCACGATGCACAACCGCGATCTCAACGGCCTGACGGATCGCATTGTGGTCGCTCAGGGCAGCCTGGAGCATATTCCCGAAATGGTGGATGGGCTGGTGTGCAACATCCTGGCAGATGTGATCCTGGATATGATCCCGGAGTTTCGGCTGGTGGTGAAGGAGGGGGGATGGCTGATCCTCAGCGGCATCCTCATCGAGCAGGCCAAGTTGGTGGCGGAGATGCTGGAGGCCAACGAATGGGTGGTGGCAGCCCTCTGGCGACGGGGGGAATGGTGTTGTCTGAACGCACGCATGACCTGAGCGCTTTGCCCCGATTGGCGATTGACCCAGCGCAGCGGGATCCCAGCGGTGTTCTCCATTTAACTGGTCTGCAACAGCACTACTTGCAGCGGGTACGCCGCCTCAGGCCAGGGGATCCCTTTTTGGTTTTGGACGGCTCAGGCAAGCTGTGGGCGGCCCGTTGGCAAGCCCAGGGATCCCGAGTTGTGGGCGAGGTGGAGGTGCTGCCGCGGGAATTGCCTGTTTCTTTGCATCTGGGCTTGGCAGTGGTCAAAGGGCAGGGGTTTGACGAGGTGCTCCGCCAGGTTACCGAGCTGGGGGCGGCGCGCATTACTCCCCTGCTGACAGAGCGCACCGTGTTGGAACCGGGATCTGGGCGGCAGGAACGCTGGCAAAAAATTGTGCGGGAGGCCGCAGAACAATGTGAGCGGTTGCGCTGGCCTCAGGTCGATCCCCCCACCCCTTGGACAAGTTGGCTGGCGGAGCTGCAAGCCGTTCGCGCTACTCGGACGGAGTCCTTTTGGTGGGGTATAGCCGTGGCTCGGCACAAAGCGCCCCCGCTGGTGCAAGCCCTGCCAAAGCTCAGGGATCCCGTCTTGGCCATAGCCATCGGCCCAGAGGGGGGCTGGACCGTTGCCGAACGTCGGCAAGCTGAGGAATATGGGGGAGTGTCCGTCTCCCTTGGCCCTACCATCTTGCGAGCTACCACCGCCGCTGTTGTTGCCACCAGCCAAATTGCTGCCACCTACTCCTGGTTGGACTCGAGCTTGGATCGGGGTCATTTGGCTCCGCTAGCGACGGGGAGTGTTGTCGCCGATAATCAATAACTAGGCCGTTTGCGTCAGCGGGACGGAGTCCTTTGACGAGAACAGCCATTGGCATAGCAGGCGGCCAGGCCCACCCCAGGGAGGGAGAACGAGAATGGAGATGATCCAGGCGGTGCGGGGCACCCGAGATATTCTGCCGCAGGAGGTGCGGCTCTGGCAGCAGGTGGAGGCCAGCGCCCGAGAGATCCTGGGACGGGCCAACTACCAAGAAATTCGCACCCCCATCCTGGAGTTGACGGAGCTCTTTGCCCGCAGCATTGGCAGTGCCACCGACGTGGTGGGCAAGGAGATGTACTCCTTCAGCACCCGTGGCGAGCAAGAGGTGAGCCTGCGTCCCGAGAACACGGCGGGCGTGGTGCGGGCCTACATTCAGCACGGGCTGCAAACGGCTGGAGATGTGCAACGCCTCTGGTATTGTGGGCCGATGTTTCGCTATGAGCGTCCCCAGGCGGGGCGGCAACGCCAGTTCCACCAGTTGGGGGTAGAGCTGCTGGGCAGCCGGGATCCCCGCGCCGATGCGGAAGTCATCGCCTTGGCCTGGGAGCTGTTGCAAGCGGTGGGGGCGGAGAACCTGAGCTTGCGGCTCAATTCCCTGGGGGATCTGCAGGATCGGCGGGCCTATCGCCAGGCCCTGGTGGACTACCTCACTCCCTTGCGGGAGAAGCTGGATCCTGACTCACAAGAGCGTCTCACCCGCAACCCGCTGCGCATTCTAGACAGCAAGGATCCCCGCACCCGCGAGATTGCCGAGGGGGCCCCCAAGCTGCCGGATTACCTCGGCCCAGAATCGCGGGCTTTCTTCGAGCAGGTGCAAGATCACCTGCAGATGTTGGACATTCCCTACCAGTTGGATCCCTACTTGGTGCGGGGCCTGGACTACTACACCGACACCGCCTTTGAGATCGTCTCACCTGACTTGGGATCCCAGAGTACCGTCTGTGGGGGCGGTCGCTACGACGGCTTGGTGGAAGAGCTGGGCGGGCCTTCAACCCCAGCGGTGGGCTGGGCCATCGGCATGGAGCGGCTGGTGCTGCTGTTGCAAAAGAAACAAGGGGAGGCTCCGCCAGCACCGGTCGAGGTTTACGTGATCTCCCGTGGGGCGAAGGCTGAGGCCCAATCCCTCCGGATCGCTCAAGCGCTGCGCCGAGCCGGTTTCTGCACCGAGCTGGATCTGAGCGGCAGCGCCTTTGGCAAGCAGTTCAAACGGGCCAGCCGCAGCGGCGCAACTTGGGCTGTTGTGCTAGGGGATGCGGAAGCTGCAGCCGGAGAGGTACAGCTTAAGCACCTGCCTACAGGGCAACAGCAAACCCTTTTGCAAGCCGATCTGATTCAGTATCTGGCATCCCATTCGGGTCAGCAGTGCGGAGCACCTAAGGTGATGGAGCCATGTTGAATTTTTGGGTTCGGCGGGACGGCCAGGAAGACTGGCAGCCAGTACCAGCCGAGGGAGCAGTTCTGGAAGAAGATACCTACACCATTGTTGCCCGTTCGCCCCAGCCCCACTTCACCATCACGGTGGAAGTCCGGCAGCGTCCTCTAGGGCCACAGAATCAGGGCCCCAACACCGGCACGACTCCTCCACAGGTCCAAACCCGTTCTGTGCGCACCAACGATGAAGGGATCGGCATTATTTTGCCTGCCAGCCGCCTCACCCCTGGGTTTTGGGAATTGCACTGCCGAGATGCCGACTTGATCGCAGAACTGTTCGGTGAAACCGAGTTGGACAATTGTCTCCGTTTTCAGGTTGTGCCTGCCCCTCTGGAGCCGGAACGAGGGATCCCTGCCCCGGTGGCTGAAGAGGCCGGGTTTGAGCCCCCCCAGAAAAAAGAGGTCGCCATCCCGCCAGAGCTGTTTTCCCTAATGCACAGTGAATTGGAGGGATCCCCGGAGGAGGTGCTGGTGTTGACGGGGCGGATCGGCTGCAGCGGCGAGCTGCGGGTACGGGTTTGGCAGGAAGGCGAGGAGAGCACGGTTTTCGAGGGGCAACGGCTAATTCAATTTCCCGCTGAAGCCCGAACGGCGGTGTTCAGCATTCCCATCACCCTGCCAAGCCGCGTTTGGACCCGTCCTTTGCGGGGGGAACTGGCCCTCACTCCCTCTTCCTGGCGGGATGCAGACCGGCCTTCCCAGCCCTTGACGATTCCGTTTTCCGTCCGCTGTCGAGACCTTCGCGTCAGCGTTGCGGAGCAACAAGGCGGAGAGCTGCCTCCCGCCTCCCCTCCGCGTCAGTATTGGGGAGCAACAAACATCCCACTGGCCCGGTTGCGGGAAGACCCCCCCTTAACCTTGCTGTCTCCCGAACGCACCCTGCAAAAGCTGTTGCGCATCTGGCAACACAGCGCCCCCATTTCCGTCAGCGTTGCCGAGCAACAGCGAGAGGAGGACTCAGCTTCGCCCGTTCAGCCCGCCGAGACCCAAGCCCTCCGCTCCTTCCCGGAAAAGGATCCCCTGCCATCTGCGCCCAACCCCTCCGCTCAGCCCCTACCCGAAGCAGAGACGGCAGAGTTGCCATCGCCCATCTCCTCCCCTTCCCCACCACCCCAAGCTGAGGCCATCTTGCCAACGCAAGCGGCAGCCGGGATCCCGAGTAGCCCTGTAGCTCCCTCTGAAAACTCGCTGCTGCCCCCCGCTCCGCCTGGGGTTTGTCCAACTCCCCAACTGGTGGTGCCCGAGCAACTCCGAGCCGGAGACAATTTCGATGTGGTGTTGCGCTTGCCCCCCACGACCAACCCTGCTGCAGGCCATCAAGCCCCTTTTTGGATCAAGTTTTGGGTGAAGCACGGGCGCACCCGCTCGTTGGTGGATGGCCCCCGTTGGTTGCTGGACTTCTCCCGTGACGAGCAGGGGCAGTGGCAAGCCCTCACCCGCATGACCATCCCTCCCGGAGTCCCTGAGCTGATCTTTGAAGCTTGGGCCGTCAGCCCGGATCGTCAGCAGCAGAGTGACCGAGTTACAGAGCGCCGCTCCATACTGCCTTGAAGCCTGGCTCAGTCGCTGTCTTGGACGGAGCGCACCATCAGCACTGGGCAGCCGATGTGCACCCGCACATAGTCGGAGATGGAACGCCCCAGCAGCCGATCCAAATCGGGAATGCTGCGGGCAATGGTAGGTCGGCGGTCAGGGGATCCCATCACCAGCAGATCGGCGTTGCTCTCGGCGGCTAAGCGGACAATTTCTGTGCCCGGATCCCCGACGGCAGTTAACACTTGGTGGCCGATTTGCCGGCTTTTGAGGGTATCGATTGCCCGATCTAGAGCCTCATCTCTACCTGGGTTGTCGGCATCCAACTGCACAGAGGCCAGGAAGATCTGGGCCCCTTGAATGCCGGAGATCAAGTCAAGGGCCGTGGCAAAGGCGGCCTGGGCGGCGGGGGAGTTGTTGAGGGCCACCATGACGTGGCTGGGGTATTTGACGTAGGCGTCGTCTTTGACCAGCAGCATGGGGCAGGAGGCAAGCTGGAACACGTATTGGCTCACCGAGTTCTGCAAAATGGCCATGATGCGGTTGCGCCCCCGCGATCCCATGACAATCAGGGGATTGGGTAGAGATTCAGCCACCTGCAGCACCACCACCTTGGGATCCCCTTCCACCAGTTGGGTGCTGATCTTTAGCCCTGGGCGGGGGGGGAAAGTCTGCAGGGTTTGGGCCAGCAGTTCCTGCCCCTTTTGCCAGGCAGCCCGCATCTCCTCGGCAGAGGTCTGGGAAGGCACCGCATGCAGCAATGTCACGTGGCACTGGGCAAAGGCCGGCAGAGACAGAAGGGTATGCACCATTTGCTCGGTGGGGCCGCTGCCGTCGATAGCGGCAATGAGGTTCTCAAATCGAGGCATGGGATCCGTTCTCCGGGCCGTAGTTTGCCAAGACTCATCCTAGATCTGCCCCTGCGGATCCCTGTTACCGTAGGGGATGTCCTGCAACATTTTGTTGGGTTTCAGTAACTTAGCCACACATAGCCGGTGAAGCCGCCGCCGGCGTTGGTGTTGCGACCGGCCAGGAACTGAAACCCCCCCAAGCCCAGCGTTAACCCTCCCTCCAGCCGCCAGTTGAGCTGGCCCGAAAGCTTGAGGTTGTCGTAGTCGGGATCCTGAACGGCCAAATCCCCGAACAACAAAGGCGCGCCGTTGCCCAACGTAAAATCCCCATCCAGGGCCAGGATGGCCTGCAGCTCAGGAGTCAGGTCTGCCCCGAAGGTCAGGTTGGCCTTGACCCGATCCCCGGGATAGCCCAAGTAATCTCGGAACGTGAGGCAGGAGTCGAAAAAGGCGGGCAGGGATCCCAACTGGGTATTGGCCGCCGCCCCAACTTTGAGATCGTAGCCGAAAACACCGTACCCCAAGGGCAGGGGGATGTCTTGGGTGGCATATCCGGGCGGGATCAAGGCCGTTAGCTGAGCCGAGAAGAAGGGATCCCCGTTCCCCCAAGTATGGCGCAGGCCCAGTTCCAGATCCCGCAGGCCCTGGTTGCGCTGGGTAACGGTGTCAGCCCCGCTGGCAAAGCGATTTTCGATGAAAACGTAGCTGGTGTTGAGGTTGAGAGTGAGCTGATCGCTAAGGCCCGTCTCCGCAAAGAGGTTGAGGCGGGTTTCCCCATATTCTGAGAGAGCAGGCCCCAGTTGCCCCCCCTGGTCAAAGCGGGTGCGAGGCCGATAGACCTCCGGCTGCAGCGAAAAAAAAGTCTTGCCGGCACCGCGGGGAAAACCGCATCCTGCCCAGGCCGGCAGCTCCGGCGGCATTGCACTAACCACTAGACTCGCCAGCAGGCTTGCCCTCAGAAATCTCAGCTTCTCCATGGCAGGGATCCCGGCAGTTTCAGGGGGATTGTATCCCCAGGATCAAGCTCTGGGCCAAGATCCGGGACAAAACCGGCTTTGGAACGACTGCTAACTATGAGGTGGCAGCCGGTAGGCCCACCTGTGCCCGGAATTGGCGAGCGGCGGTCAGCGCTCCGAAGGGATCCCCCTTATACAGGCCGTAGTGCATCAAGGACAGGTGCCGCAGCCCCAGTTGAGACACTTCCTGCAGCCACTCCGGCTGGCTCATGAGCTGAAAGTCTGTATGGACGGTGTCGGCCCGTCCGCCGCTGGGGTGCTTGTCCTTAATCGATGGCTCGTAGTGGGCCAACATCAGGTTGGAGTGGATGGGGGAAAACAGGCGGCAACAGAGGCGGATTTGCTCTGGGTTACCGGGATCCGGGCCGTTCAGCTCTGGGTTAAACTCCCCTGGCCGCCGCTGGCGCATCGACTGGAAGGCGATCCCGTCCATCCGGCTCAGGGTCTCGGCAAAGGGCTCCACCATGCTGCGGCCTGCCCCCCGGGAAGGGTCGTCAAAGGTGGCAATCCAGCCCCCCCAGCACAGGGCTACTTCGGCTGCCGGCAGCCGCTCCTTGATGGCTTGGCGGGCTGTGAGGACATTGCGCATTAGGGCTTGGTAGTAGAAAGCAGTGTCGGCGTTGTAGGTATCTGCTGGGATCCGCCAATAGGAAAACTCCGTGGCCAGGCTCCAATAGGTAGGGCGGCCTTGGGGGTTGGCTTGAGCGATATAGCCGGCCAATTCGGCTACATCCTGGACAAACTGCTTGGAGATGTGGTAGTCGCCGCAGGGGCGGTGGGTGTCGTCTTCCCAGGTGATGATGTGGAGGGTATAGCCCCGCTCAAACCACTGCCGCAAAAGCCCGGCCTGGTGCCAGTTGCGCCAAAAGGAGAGATCCCCCTGGCGGTGATCAAAGCTGTTCAGCCAGCCGCTCAGGAAATGGGGATCCCACCCCTGCGCCACTGCCGCCACCTGCGGATCCGACTCGATTTCCCAGAGGAAGCGACCGGGATCCTCGCCAATGCCCACCTGCCAGCGGGCCAGCAGCTCTGACAAGTTCATGCTTCCCGTCTCGGCATTTTCCAGGCTGCGACTCCCCTGCTGACTCAAAAACTCCTGGCCACAGCCGGCAACCCCATAGGCAGCCAGCAGCGCTCCGCCCGCTTGCAGCACCTGTCGCCGCTGCCAGGATCGTCTCCTTTTCATCTCCTCTCCTCCTGCGGTTCCTCTTGGTGTTGGCGAGCCCACAGCCGCACTTGGGGGGAGCTATAAACCTCCCTGAAGCCCGGCAGCCCCTCAAAATTGAGCTCAGACCAAAATTGCAGGATGCGATCGGCGCTCCGCAAGGGATCCGCCAGCCCCGCTACCAAGAGGTAGTCCACCCTTTCCTGGGGATGCTGAAGGGCCAGGGCAAACTCGTACTGGTGAGGAGTAAGGAAAGAGCGGGGATCCCTTGCCCAAAAGATAGCCTCAAAGTGGATGTCGTCGTCCACCAGCACTTTTTGTCCGGGCAACAGGTGGCGATAGAGATACTGCCCAACCTGGCGCTTTTCCTGCCGCAGCCTCCGCCAGTCTTCTAGGGCTTGCCCAGCAGAGGTTACTTCATACAGGTTTTGGGCAGCTTCCAACTCGCCACTAAGGGGCACTAACCCTGCCACCAGCCGCTCCCAGAGATCCCGCTCCTCGGCCACCAGGGGCATGAGGAAACCCGGCTCTTGGCTCACCCCATAACCGGCAGTGAGGCAGTTCAACCCCAAGAGGGCAGTGATCAACAGGCGCTTAGCCCAGCCGAGGCCGGCTCCGTGACACAAGTAGGCGCCCATCAGCAAAGGCAGCGGCACCCAGAAAAGGCCAAAGCGGCTCAGCTCCCGCAAAAACAGCCCCTGCCCTAGAGAAGCCAGCAGGATGACCAGCGGCATCCCCCAGACCAGAGCCCATACCCAGCGACCCGGGCCTCGGCCCAGCAGGGATCCCAGCCCCAACAGCAGATAGGCAGGGTCCAGCACCGCCAGCCATTTCCCAGCCTCCAGCACCCCCCGCCAGCCACCCGCCTGCTGCAAGTCTTCCCGCAATTGCGGCAGCCGCAGACCGCTGCCCACCTGGTAGGTGAAAGCCCAGGGATCCCCTGCCGACAGCCAGTTCACGTACAGCCAGCTCAACATCAGGGCCAGGCTGATAAACCCTGCCACCAGCAGCGAAGCCAGCCGAAAACCCCAGGACTGTTTGCGAAAAGCCAACAGCAGCACCCCTGCCACCCAGGGCAGCAGCCACCCACTTTCCCAGCGCAGCACCATCAGGGGCCCCAGCGCCAGCCCAATGAGCAGCAGCCTCAGGGTAATAGGCAGCTCATCCCCTGCCGCCACTGACTTCCCCGCTGCTCGTTTCTCGTCAGCCAGGGGAAACAACAAGGCCATGTTTACCCCCAGCAAAAGCGAGGTGGCCGTCCAAGCGGGGCTGCGCAGCAGCATCAAGATCAAAGCCGGCTGCAGCATCATCAACAAACCCCATAGCCAGCGCCATCCCACCTCCACCGGCAAACGGCGTAACTGCCGCCACGTCCAGCCCAGCAGCAAAGAGCCCAAGATGGTCTGCAGCAACAGCGGGGATCGTCCCAGAATGGCCGTGACCATCACCAGCAAGGGAGGAAAGGTGGTGCCCACAATGGGCAGGCGCGGATCCGGCCCCAAGGCCGCCACGGATCCCTTATAGCCAAGAAACTGCATCTCCAAGCTCACCCAGCTCCAGCCTTCCTTCAAACCCCACAGAAGGCTAGCCAGCAGCAGAAACAGGATCCCGGTAGACCCGAAGAGCTGCAAGAAAGCCCTGAGCCTGTTGAGAAACATGGGTTACTTCAGTAGCTTCAAGAATTTAGAATTAATTGGAGATTAATTGGAGGGTAACTGGTTAAATCGCCAATAAATCGCCAATCGAGCCTCAAGAGCTATTTAGTGTTAATGAGAACATGTCTCAAGTAGGGCGTGGGGATGGGCTGACGTGTCTGGGCACTGGACACAGGGCTAGATTAGCATTCCCTGGCCTGAGAGACTTTATCTACGAGTTTTGGCGTAGGCCAATTCAGCCATATTGTCGATGAGGTGTTCTCGGATCCTGAGAGAGGATGGGGACGACTTTGCAAGGACATGATCTTATGTTGCAGGCTGTGCGGGACGTGAATGATGCAGCAGTTCCAGCGCTTGAGCTGGTACCCTCTCAAACAGAGACCCGTCCCTGGGGATCCTTCTGGGTTTTGGATGAAGGCCCGATGTACAAGATCAAGCGCATCGAGGTGAAGCCTGGCCATCGGCTCAGCCTGCAGATGCACTACCACCGCAGCGAGCACTGGATCGTGGTCAGGGGCACAGCGAAGGTTACCCGTGGAGAAGAGGTGATGCTGCTGAGCTCCAACGAGTCCACCTACATTCCCCCCTGCACCAAGCACCGCCTGGAAAACCCCGGCACCCTTCCCTTGGTGTTGATCGAGGTGCAAAACGGGGAATATCTCGGGGAGGACGACATTGTGCGCTTTGAGGATGACTACGCCCGCCAGTAAAGGGATCCCCTGGGCATCCGAATCCACGATTTGTGCGTACAGACCCCGAAAGCTTACAGATTTCTGCATGTCGGGCAAACCTGGGTCAGGTAGGCCAAGGGGCTTGCCTGCACTAGACAAGTGAGGGATAAGCAAGAGGGGGTCAAGGTGACGCAGAAGGCAAGGCAGTGGGCTTTGTGGGTTGCCGGTTTGCTTTGGTGTTGCGGGCCGACGGCTGTCCACGCAGCGGAAGTCATTTCTCTACAAAGGCTGGGCTACGACCGCTCGGTGCTGCTGCAAGGAGCTAACCCGCGTCTAGATATCGGGATCCCTGCCCCCCTCAACGGCCTTGACCCCGAGGCCAGCTTTGTGCAGTTGCGCCTGGATCCCTCGCCGGTGCTCAAGCCCACGTCCACGGTGCGGGTGCTGATCAACGAGGAGCTAATGGGCCTTTTTCTGGTGCGGGACCTGCGGCAGGAGCCGGTGGTGCGAGTGCCCATCCCCAGCTTGGCCGCTGGCGAGCGCTTTATCACCTTGTCGGTGCAGCCTTTCCTGAGCATCAGCGACGATATTTGCGCCGACTTGAATACCGGCAACCTGCTGCTGACGGTAGGGCGGGACAGTTTCTTTGAGCTGGCGCCCCTCGTTCCTGATGCCACGGTGGCCGGTTTTCTGGGCCGGCTGTATCCTCAGGTTACTTTGGTAGTGCCGGCTGACCTCACTCCTGAAGCGGCGGAAGCAGCTCTGTGGCTGTACAGCCTCCTTTCTCACCTGTTTCCGCAAACGCCCATCCTGTGGAGCAACCGTCCGAAGCAGGGGGCACAGGTGATCTTAGAGCCGGCCAATTTCACCCCCCACTTGCAGCATCAAATTACCCCAGAGGGATCCCGCCTGCGAGTGGCCGCCCGCCGGGAAGCTATTCTTGCTCTCTATGAAGAATGGAAGCGGGCGGGGCTGGTCAGCCGCGGCATCCAGGTGACAAGGGTGGCGGATCTGGAGAGAGCGCTCAGGGCCAACCGCCTTAGCTTGCGGGAGTTGGGTATTGTGGATCCGCTGCTGCGGGGGTTTGGCAGCCAGTCTTTGGTCTTCAACTTCAGCCTGTCCCAATTAGGGGGGCGGCCGCGGGATCTGGCGGCGCAACTAGACGTCATTATGAACCCGGTGGATGGCCGAGTGGGGGATCGCCTCACCGGCTACGTGTTCTTGAATGGCGTTCTGTTGCGCACCTACAACCTAACCGGGCGCACCCAGCTCAACGAAACTGTGACCCTGCCCACCCGCCTGCTGCGCCGCTTTAATCAACTGGAGCTCCGCTTTGACTATGGCGCCAGCCCCGGTAATTGCCAGGGATCCCTGACCCCGCTGACTTTGCAAGTGCGCTCGGATAGCTCTGGCTTTATCTGGAGCGGCTACCAAGCCCCCACTGGCGAGCTGCAGGAGATCCCGGCGGTGCTTCGAGGATCCGGCCAAGTGTGGGTAGGGGATCCCCAACTGCTGCCGGCTGCCGCCTACCTGGTCGGTGCCCTCAGCCGGCTGGCTGCCCGACCCCTGCTGCCCACCCTTGAGGTTTTGCCCAAAGAGGAAGCCAACCTGGAGACGGGGAACTTTGCCTGGCAGGTGATCGTGGCTGGGCCAGATCAGGTGGAGCTTAATAGCCCCATCCGGCTGGGATCCCAGTTTGAAATCATCAATCCCCTCAACCAGCAGGTTGCCCTGGCAGCTCAGCCCCAGGAGAATCTCGGCCTTTTGCAATACTTTCTCCTCCAAGGCAAGCCCACCCTTTGGCTTTCCTGGTGGGGATCTGACCCGGCTTTGGCAGAGCGCCTCAGCCGCGGCCTTGCCGATCCGCGCACCCGCCTGGCCAACCAGCTACAGGGAAACGTGCTCACCGCCTATGCCGCTGCCCCCGATCTCACCCAAGTACAGAGCTGGGATCTCACGCCAGCAGGCTATCGAGTGCGCTACCCTGGTCGCTTCAGTTGGCAGCTTTTGTTGTGGCAATACCGCTATTGGTTAGTGCTGCTGCTGGCCCTTTTGCTGGCAGTAGGAGCCTGGAATACCTACCAACGCTTGGCCCGCCGCCCTGAGTCGCCCACCCTTTCCTAGGGGGGTTGGCAGAGGACTTCCGGTTAAACCAGACTTGAGCCAAGCAAGGACTCCGTCCCACTTGCGCGAATAGGGTTTCCAGCCATGCTCCAGTCCCTCAAATCCTCGCTTTTGCGCACGGGCTACCTTACCCGGCAGCAATTGGCTAAGGCTGAGGAGTATCGCGAAGCAGCTAGTTGCTCCTTGCCTAGGGCTCTTTGGAGCTTGCGAGTCATGCACCCGGGCAAGTTTGTCAACTTGTGTCGCCAGATTCTGGACCGGCCTAAGCTGAGAGACTGGCTGCTCAAGCACTCCCTAGATCCAGAGCTGCCTTGGCTGATCGAGCCTATCGATCTGGTGCCGGTGCGCTTTTTGCCCTGTGGCTGGCTCAACCCGCAAACTGTTGTGGTGGCCACTGAAGAGCCGGGCTTCCCCGCCATTTGGCAGGCTGTGAAACGCCTGTGCCCGGAAGCAGAAAAACTCTGGGAGATCCCGGCCACTGAAAAGCAGATCCTGACGGTCATCCTTGAGCGCAAGCTGGCCGCCGAGCTGCTGGGCAGTCGTCTCACTCTGGAGCAGTGGCAGCAGGCTTTGGACATCCGCCGCCGCACTGGATCCAACCTGGGGCAAGTGCTGACCCGTCTGAGCTATCTCTCGACTCCCGAGTATCTCAGCATCCTGGCCCATCTGCTGGGCTATCCTTCCGTCTCGGAGCTGATGGGGACAGGGCTGCTTTACCGCGACGAGAGCTTGAGCCGCCAGTTCGAGCCCGAGCTGATGATGCGCCACCTCTTCTACCCCTTGAACTGGACGGATGAGAACACCCTCACCGTGATGGTCAGTGACCCCCTGGACTGGGCGGTGGATGAGATGCTCTACAGTTGGCGGCCAGGGTTGCGAATTGAAAAGGTGCTGGGCAGCGAGCAGGATATCACCCAACTCCTCAGCAAAGACCAGGGATCCCGCTTCAGCCAAGAGGCGGTGTACAAGCTCATGGCCCGCCTGCCAGAAGAATCGGCCTCGCGGGTGTTTACCCCCTCTCAGATTGCGGTGGGCTACGGCCTGCTGCTGCTGTTGCTGTGGGGGTTGGCCACTGCTCCCTGGACGACCCTGACCATTTTGGTGCTGCTGATCAATCTTTTTTACGTCGCTTCGATCCTGTTCAAACTGCTGCTCAGCCTAGTGGGATCCGCCGATCGCTTCCACCAGATTACCGATGAGGAAGTAGCCGCTTTGGATGATCGCGACTTGCCCATCTACACCATCCTGGTGCCGGTCTACAAAGAGCCGGAAGTAATGCCGATTTTGATCAAGTCTCTCTCCAAGCTGGATTACCCCCATGAGCGCTTAGATGTGCTCATCTTGCTAGAAGAAAACGACCGCGCCACCATTGAGGCGGCCCGGGCTGCCAAGCCCCCCCGCTACGTGCGCCTGCTCATCGTGCCAGATAGCAAGCCCAAGACCAAACCCAAAGCCTGCAACTACGGCCTGGCCTTTGCCCGTGGCGAATACCTCACCATCTACGACGCCGAAGATATCCCCGACCCCGATCAACTGAAAAAGGCGGTTGTGGCCTTCCAGAAAGGGGATCCCAGCTTGGTCTGCGTCCAGGCTGCCCTCAACTACTTCAACCGCAACGAGAACTTCCTCACCCGCATGTTTACCTTGGAGTATTCCTATTGGTTTGATTATCTTCTGCCGGGTTTGGAAACTCTCAGAATGCCGATCCCCTTGGGTGGCACCAGCAACCACTTTCGCACTGACCGCCTGCGGGAGCTGCAGGGATGGGATCCCTTTAACGTCACCGAAGACGCCGACTTGGGCATCCGCGCCAGCCAGCACGGCTATACGGTGGGGGTGATCAACTCCACCACTTATGAAGAGGCCAACTGCGCTGTTAAAAACTGGATCCGGCAGCGCTCCCGCTGGATCAAGGGCTACATGCAAACTTGGCTGGTGCACAACCGCAACCCCCTGCGCTCCTTGCGCAAGCTGGGCCTCAAAAACTGGCTATCCTACCAATTTTTTATCGGGGGCAGCTTCTTTACCTTTCTCACCAGCCCCATCATGTGGCTGCTGTTTATTTACTGGCTGCTCACCCGCGCCCATTGGCTGCAAAACCTATTTCCCAGTTGGCTGGTTTATCTGGGCTTGTTTAACCTCCTGGTGGGCAACGCCATTGGGATTTACCTGAACCTGGTCGCGGTCTTCCGCCGCGGTTACTACGATCTGGCTTTCTATGCTCTGCTCAACCCCATCTACTGGCAACTGCACTCTATGGCAGCTTACATGGCCCTGTGGCAGCTTTTCACCAAGCCCTTCTACTGGGAAAAGACCATCCACGGCCTGAGCAAGTTTACCCACGCCAAAGTCCAGGAAGCTGCTCACAAAGCAGCCTAGGCTACTGAATCGGTTTCCCAAGCAGTGGCGACGAAGTGAGGCCAGCCAGCACCCCTCAGAAGCTGTAGTCCGAATCTACGATCACAGCACAACCACTGGGGTGAAGACAGCTAGCCATGATCACCTTGACAGAAAAGTTGCCCTCGTAGGGCGCCTGCACGATGGGGAAATCGTCCAACAGTTCGTCTGCAGCCACCACCTGACCGCTGGCATCGTAAAGCACCAGATCCACATCGAAGCAATCCTGGTCGCACTGCGCCCAGATGTTTTCACCTCGGTAGAAATAGCCTGTAACTACGGTCGATTGTCCATTAAGAAGCCACAAACTACGGCTCTGAGCCCAGGCGGCAGCGCCCCCGATAACTGTGGCCGCTCCTATTAAGCTTGCCACCAACCAGCCCCGCACCGAAGCCATAAGACTGCCCTCCTACTGAAAAACGGAGAAAGAATAGATTTTCTACAGGGATCCACCTCAACGCCCACACTCTAGCACCCAGATCCGTTTCTCCCGAATGATTCAGATCACGTTAAGGATCTTAAGAATCTCATGCTGAAAATCGCGAAAAAGAGTTACAAAAAAAGGGATCCCGAGTAGAGCAGGGATCCCTCAATTCTGACCAGAAATCCGGCGAAGCTCCCGCATCGGTCTGGCCGACTTCTCATTGCGGCAAATTCAGTTCCCCCCTTCGCCCCAAGGGATCCGTCAAAACACTGCCGGCGGGGCCTTTGATTTGAATGGTGCAGCGGCTGCCGGACACTTCAATAACGTTGTAGTTGGGCACCGCCAGCTCCAAAAAGCGCAGGTTGCCTGTGGTTACCCCTGGGATCCCGCTCACTTGCGGATTGGTCGGGTTCACCGGTGCCAAAAAGCCGTTCACAATCCGGTAATACAGGCGGCTGGCATTGGGGATCCCCAGTTGATTGCCCAGCTCGTCAATGCTCAGGGCCGTAACGCTCCGCCCGGTGGGGCCAGTCCACACTTCCCAGATGGGGTTGCTGCTGCCGGGGTTGACCTGTCCGATGAAGCCGGCGTGGTTGTTGCCCGTCAGGAACACCACGTTGCGGATGTTGTTGCTCTCGATAAAGTCAATGACTTCCTGCCGCTCCAGCCAGTAGCCTTCCCAAACATCGTTGGAGCGGAAATAGGTCACCGTGATGGGAAACTCGCTGACGATGAACTTGTAGGTGGCGGTGGAGTTGCGCAGGCCGTTGAACAGCCACTGCTTCTGCGGATTGCCCAACAGCGTGCGCGGCGTGCGGCGCAGCAGGTTAAACAGGGCTTGCTCGGAGCCGGGTGGGCCGAAGAAAAGGGTTTCCTGTTCGGGCGTAAGACGAATGCCAGCCAGCTCCAAAAAACGCTGACGGGTCAGGCCGGGGGGCAAAATGGGCAAAATGGGGGTCACGGCGGCCAAATCCCGGTACTGGCGCAGATCCAGGATGAAGACTTCGGCATTGGCCCCGTAGCGGAAGCTGCGAAACAGCCGATCCCGGCTATCCACACCGGCCACATCTGTCAGGTTGGGGGTAATGGGGTTGTATTCAAAAAAGGCTTGGTAGCCGAGCACCTTGAGATCTTCCACATCGCGGGTTTGCCCGGTGGTGTCGTTCAGCTGAGTGGCCCGGCCACCGCGGGCCTTCTGGCCACTGTAGTTGTCAATTACCTCGTGATCGTCCCAGTTGACAACAAAAGCAGTCCGGCCAAACAGTTGCGCGAACTCCCGCCCGGCATAGTTGGGATCCCGCTGATCCCGGTAGAGGCTGCGATAGAACTCCAAGTTGCCGATGGGATCCAGCCCCAGCCAGAAGCGATCGGCGTAGACAGTGTCGCCGTTAAAGGAAATGAAATCGATATCGCCGCGGCTGACTTCTGCCAGCATGGCTGCCCCAATAGGAAAGGGAGGCTCGTTGGCACAACTGATGTGTAAGAAGCGAATGGGTCGTCCATCCCCAGGAGCTGGCAGGGTGCGAAACTGGCCTACAGGGCTGGTAAACCCCTCGCTGACAAACCGGTAGAAGTAGCGCTGCGCTGGCCTCAAGCCGGTGACGACGGCACGAGCAATGTAGTCGCCTGGCTCAGTGCGGTAGTTGCGGCCCGCCACACGGCGAGCAGTAAGCGAAACTTGTTGCGAAATGGGGTTGAACTCGGAATTCTCAGCCACCTGCAACGTCACCGCAACCGTGTCTGTTGCACTGGCCGGGATCACCCGCGTGGAAAGCACCGCCCCTTCCGAGGTGGGATCCCCGGCAAATACCCCTTGAGGGAACCCGGGCTCTCCCAGGGGGGGAATGGAGGAACTGGAGGTGCCTCCACAGGCAGCCAGGGCGGCTGCCCCACCTCCAAACATCAGCAACTGCAGGAAAAAGCGACGGGAACGCAGGGAACTCATAGGGCCCACCTCAGGGACACAGGCAAATGTAAAGGGATCCGCAACAAAAGCCAATCGCCTTTTTAGTCAAGCACTTTTGCCCCCAAGCTGAGGTTGTGGGCAGGTGAAGGCTGGGTTAGGGTTGGTTTAACGGCTCTGACCCCTGCGCCCAGGTTCCCCACGGCCTTTTCACAGAGCTTGCTGAGAAGGCTAAAATTTCATTACAGTTTTTCCTGCTTTTGCCCCATTTTTGCGGTTTTGCGTTCCTTAGACTTCTTGTTGACCCTGCCGAAGGAGGGATCGTCGTGGCTACGGAGACTCTGGTCAAGCCTTCTGTAACCCCGAAGCACATGCCCATGTACCGGGTGTTGCTGCACAACGACGATGTCAACACCATGGAGTACGTGGTGCAGGTGCTGGTCAAGGTGATCCCATCCATGATGCCGCCGCAAGCCACCGAGATCATGCTAGAGGCCCACAACAACGGTGTTGCTGTGGTGATCGTGGTGCCGCGGGAGCACGCGGAGTTTTACTGTGAGCAGTTGCGTCAGCACGGCCTCACCAGCTCCATTGAGCCGGAACGCTAAGCAGGAGCGGTTGGGGTGGGCCTGCTGATTGCAAAACTCAAGGCTTTGCCCTTGCCGCTGCGGCTGTTGCTGTTTTTGGGGATCCCCCTCCTAGCCTGGCTGCCGTGGGTCGGGCTGGGGGGGTGGTTTTTTCCGGAAGCGCGAGCCTACCTGTGGCTGCCCCTGTATGCCTTGCTGCTAGCCTGGCTATGGGTGTGGGGATCCGGGTTTGCCGCCTATGGACTGGATGGCAGTTGGCCTTGCCGAGGCGGGATCCTGTGGGGCCTGGGGATAGGTGTGGGCGGGCTTTTCCTGCTGTTTGGCCTAGAGGGATCCCTGGGTTGGCTGAGTTGGAGGGCGGTAGGAGGGGGATCCCTGCTGGTCTATGGGTTGCTGGGGTTGCTTTTGGGCTTGGGGGTGGCGCTGGCGGAGGAGCTGTTTTTTCGCGGCTGGTTGCTGCAGGAGATGCTGCTGGACTACGGTTGCAGCACTGCGGTGTGGGGATCCAGCTTCCTGTTTGCTATGGCCCATTTCCTGAAGCCTTTGCCTGAGATTCTCGCCACCTGGCCGCAATTTCCCGGACTGTGGCTGATGGGGCTGCTGCTGGTGCAGGCGAGGGTCTGGAACCAAAACAAGCTGGGCCTTAGCCTAGGGCTGCACGCGGGTTGGGTATGGGGCATGGCCTGGGTCAACAACTTGGCCTGGATAGACTACACCGGCAGGGCGCCAGCGTGGCTAACGGGGATTGGTGGCAACCCCTTGGCGGGCCTGATGGGCTTGCTTTTTCTAGGAGGGACTTTCGCATTTCTCAACGGCCTGGCTCAAGCTGGCTGGCTACCGGCAGACCTGGAAAAGCGTTGATTGAGCTGATCGATAAAGAATAACCTACTCTCCCCAAGGCCCTTCCTCGTAGTAGGCGGTCACCTGCTCCTTGGGCGGCTGGGTAAGCAAGCTTACGCCAATTAACACCCCACTGCCGATCACCACTGCCGGGATTACGGGTAACCAGCCCCCTGTCCAAGCCCGCGGCAACAGACCCGACAGCCAACCTAAAGTCAGGCCACTGGAGACGAGGGCCCCGGCTACAGCCCCAGCGCGGGTAGCCCGCTTCCAGTACAGGCCGGCTATCAGGATTGGGAACAGCATGGCATTTCCCTGAAAGCTCCAGGTGGCGATCTCCACAATCAGCCCCGGCGGGTTAAGGGCAATGGCAAAAGAGGCCAAACCGATCCCCAGCACCACCCAGCGTCCCAATTGTTCTTCTTGGTGGGGGGAAAGCTGGCGCCTGAAGAAGGTAACCACCAGATCCCGCGTCACTAGGGAGCTGGCGGTGAGAAGCTGGGAGTCAGCTGTAGACATGAGAGCAGCCAGGGCCGCCGTAATCACCACCGCTGCTACGCCGCTGGGCAGGGTTTGCAACATCATGGGCATAATCTGATCCGTTTTCTCCAGGCCGGGAAAAGCCAGGCGGCCCCAAACCCCAAGAAGAGCTGCCGGGAAAAAGACCAGCAGAATCAGCAGCGGCCAGACTACCATCAGGGTCTGGAAGGGCCGGGCACTTTTGGCCATGTAGAAGCGCTGGAAAAATTGTGGGAAAAGGGGAGTGGCCATGAAAAACAGCAGTTGATTGCCGAGTAACCCTTGCCAGCTCCAGCGTCCTTGGGGGCCGGGCAAGCTCAGCCAGGGATCCAGTTCGCTACCCGCTTCTCTCCCTAGGGAGAAAGCCACTGCAACAAAGGCCACCCCCATCCCCAGAATCAAGATGATCCCCTGCACCACATCCGTCCAGACCACCGCCTGGGATCCGCCAAAGAGCACATACCCCAAGATCACCAGCGCCACCACCACCGCCAAGGGCCAGTAGGGGATCCCCTCCCCCAACACCGCCGCCAGGGTGCGGGCTCCGCCAATGATCTGGATGCTGATGTAGGGGGCGGTAAACGTCAGGGCGCTAAGGCAGTAGAGTAGAGCCAAAAGAGGGCTGTTGAAGCGGTGGCCGAAAAACTCCGAAGGGGTGATGAAGCCAAAGTGTTGGGCTGCTAGCCATACCCGGTAGCCCACCCACAAAAACAGCCCCGAAATGAAGGCGGTGGTCACTCCCACCCCCAGGAAGATCCCTAGGCCGTGGGTATAGGCATCTGCCGGCACCCCAATGAAGGTAAAGGCGCTGAGCAAGGTGGCCAGCGTCGTCAAAGTTAGAGCCAGGGATCCCAGACCCCGCCCCGCCAAAAAGTAGCTAACCGGATCCCGACCGCTGTGGCGATAGCTCCAGAAGCCGATGGCTGCCAGCAGCAGCAAGTACACCCCCACCACACCCAAACTTAAAATGCTGTCAGTCATCTCCAGGCCAGCAAACGCGCACAATGTAAAGATTCAAGGGCACCAGCAGCAGCACGGCCAGCCCTGCCCCCCAGTACCAAGCAGGGATCCCCAATACCTGCGGCTGGGCAGAGCGGATCCCTGCCCAGGTCAACAGCCACAGCAGGGGATAGGCCCCCCACACCCAAGCTTGGCGCATCCGCCCAAACCGCAGCTGCCTTGATCCTTGAAGGTTACCGGCGGGATCCAACCCTGACATCTGCCCATCTCCTGATTTTTTGCCACGGGTTCCTTTTGCCGATTATTTAAGATACAGCCACTGTTGCGCAGAGCTGAAATTGTCTTTCTCCACTTCCCCTTCAGATCCTGCCGGCAAGGTGGAGCCTTTCCGTTGGCCAAAGCGCGGAGAACCAGAGCGGCCTTATTGGCTAGCTTGGGCCCGCATCAAAGGGATTGGCCCCCACCGGCTCAAGCGGCTGGCGGAGTTTTTTGGATCCCTGGAGCGGGCTTGGCAAGCGGATGCCCCGGCCCTGCGGCAGGTGGAAGGCATTGGCCCCACCCTGGCCCAGGCTATTGTCTCTGCCCGTCCTGGCCTTGATCCCGAGCAGATCCTGGAGGAAACTCTCAAAGCGGGGATCCCCTTTCTCACGCCTGCAGATCCGGACTATCCGCCGCTGCTGTGGGAGGTGCCAGATCCCCCGCCCATTCTCTATGCCCTAGGAGAATGTCCCAATTGGCAACAGCCGGCTATTGCCATCGTCGGCACCCGCGCCCCTACGGCCTACGGTCGACAGTGGACCCAGAAAGTCAGCGCTGCCCTGGCGGAAGCTGGCTGTGTGGTGGTCTCGGGGCTGGCAACGGGGATCGACGGCATTGCCCACCAGGCCTGTCTGGATGCCGGCGGCAAGACGGTGGCCGTGGTGGGAACGGGGGTGGACAAAGTTTACCCAGCTCACCATCAAGCTCTCTACCGGCGCATCCTGGCCCAAGGGGCCATCCTCAGCGAATATCCCCCCGGCACGCCACCGGCCAAGGAGCATTTTCCCCAGCGCAACCGCATCATTGCCGGCCTCTGCCGCGCCACTTTGGTGATGGAGGCTCCGGAAACCTCGGGAGCGCTAATTACTGCTCACCTGGCCAACCACTACGGTCGGGAAGTGTATGCCCTGCCGGGGAACATCGACACGGCAGCAGCCCGCGGCTGCCTGCAGCTCATCCGCGACGGCGCCGGCATGATCCTGGGGATCGAGGAGCTGTTGAAAGACTTGGGCCTCCTCCAGGGATCCCCTGTGCTAAAGCAGCCCTCGTCCACTGGCCCCAGCGATCCCCAACAGCAACTGCTCTGGCAGCTGCTAGGGGAGGGCATCCTCAGCCTCGATGCCCTGGCCCAGGCTAGCCAGATGGATATTGCCACCCTTTCCAGTACCCTGCTGCTTATGGAATTGGAAGGCTGGCTGGTACAACTGCCGGGGATGCGCTACCAGCGGGCTCGCTGAGGCTGGATCCCTGCACTGCTTCTCCGATAGGAGCACGGCAAGCGGGATCCTCGTGGCGGGGGTTGTTCACATAGGTGCTGACCGGATAAGCCGCCATGGCTTCTGCCGGGTAGGGGCGGAGCAAGGGCAAAAGCAGCTTGGGATCCTGCACCTGGGGATCCAGCCAAAGGTCGTAGTCGTTTTCCGTCAAAATCACGGGCATCCGCTCGTGAAAAAGCCGCATCAGGCGGTTGGCAGCGGTGTTGAGGATGGCACAGGTTTCCACCTCCACCCCCTCTGGACTGCGCCAGCGTTCCCAAATGCCGGCAAAGGCAAATACCGGTCGATCCAGCAGGTGAAACCAGTAGGGTTGTCTGCCCTTCTTGCCTGTACCCTGGTCGGCCCACTCGTAGAAGCCATCTGCCGGGATCAGGCAGCGACGACGGCGGAAAGCTTCGCGGAAAGAAGGCTTCTCGGCCACCGTTTCAGAACGAGCATTGATCAACCCGGCCTTGGCGGCTTGGCTCCAAGCGGGGATCAGGCCCCAGCGAAAATGGGTTGCCTTGCGCTGAAGGGATCCCGCCACCACCGCCAGCACCGGCTGAGAAGGAGCGATGTTATACCGGGGGACAGCTGCCCTTTCTTGGGCTGCCGCCGGCAAGCCGAAATGCTGCATCAGCACTTCTGGGGCCACTGCCAGGCTAAACCGTCCACACATGTTTGTCCTCCAGTCGCTCACCCCAAATGGCCTGCCGACAGGATCCCCTAAACCTTGGTGGAAATGCCCAGCAGTTGCAAGATCCCGCGCAGGGGAATCTCCACCCACTCGGGGCGGTGGTTCAACTCATAGCCCAGCTCGTAAATGGCTTTTTCCAGCAGATAGGCGTCCAACAACACCTCTATCTCTTGCAGGCTGCGGGGCAAAAAAGCCGCTTGGGAAGCCACCTGCAGATATTCGGCCAAAAAGCCCGCGCAGACCCAGCGGTGCCAAAACTGGGCCCACCGCATCATGTCGGGGCAGTGGTCGGCGCAGACCAAGCCGCTCTCCAGTTGCTGGCGCAAGGCGGTGTGGACGGCGTAGTGGAAGGATCGCAGCATCCCCGCCACATCCCGTAAGGGGCAACGCTTGAGACGCCGTTCGCCCAAAGAGCGGGCCGGCTCCCCTTCAAAGTCGATGATGACAAAGTCTTTGCCGGTAAACAGCACCTGGCCCAGGTGATAATCCCCGTGGCAGCGGGTACGCAGGGCAGTGATCTTCCGCTCCAGGATCAGGCGGAAGCGGCTCATGATTTCCCCTTCTTGGTCGCAAACAGCCCGAGCCAAGTTGGCCTCTGCTTCCGGCAGCTTGGGGAGCTGCTTATAAGGACTCCGTCCCGCTGACGCGAACAGCAGCGGAAACACCTGCCCCACCAAGTTGCGCATGGACTGGTAAACGGAGCGCTGGTACAGGCTGGAGAAAGGCTCCGGGGCAAAGTCTTTGTTCTCCGTATCGGCAGCCAGGGCGATGTGCAGCTCGGCGGTGCGCTTGGCCAAGATCCGCACCGATTCTAGGTAGCTGCCGATGGTGGCGTAGGCCAGC
Source organism: Thermostichus sp. OS-CIW-26 (assembly GCF_054058395.1). Lineage (NCBI taxonomy): Bacteria > Bacillati > Cyanobacteriota > Cyanophyceae > Thermostichales > Thermostichaceae > Thermostichus > Thermostichus sp. OS-CIW-26. Next base: position 120,276 of record NZ_JBSSAG010000002.1, read on the forward strand.
TCCGGCAAGGGCTGTTGGGAAAGCTCCAAGAAGGATCCCTGCGGCACGGGCACGGGATCCACCTCTTGGTAGTGAACCAGCACCGCCTCAAAAAATTGCCCCAGGCTGTCTAGGGTATAGTGCCAGGCATCTCCCTCGTTGGGGATGTACTCCTGCAAAATGGCCAGGGTAATGGGCTGATCGGCGGGATCAAACCCACGGGCCCCGCGACGACGGCGATACTCCAGGGATCCCAGCAGCCGTGGCACGCGCACCTGGGGATGGTGCTCCAGCAGGTAGCGGCCTATCTCCAGCTCTGGGTTTACCCCCTCGGCCACCCGGTGGTAGAGCTTGAGGAGGTAGTGGTTGCCATAGACAACGGAGGTGTAGCTCTGCTCCGCCTTGAGGAGGCGGGGTTCCAGGTCATGCTCAAGGGCAGCAAAGCTAGTGGCCCAGAGCTCTCCCTGACGGTGACGCAGGCGGCCCTGCTGGGCAATTAGCTGCAGCAGCCGCAGCAAGAAGCTTTTGTCAGCCAGAGCGTTGAAAATTACTCCCGCCGGCCCTCCGGCCACTTGCACAGGGAGGATGACCGCCTGGGGCATCTCTAGGCGCAGGTGTACGGCTGCTTCTTGGGTGGCATAGCCCACAGGGAGAGAGTAGAGCTGCGTATCGCCCTCGATAAACTCGGCCTGGAGAAGCAAGATCTGGCTGCCCAGCAAGGACTCCTCTTCTCGGCGGCAGGGGATAGCCTGCAGGATATGGATCGCCTGGAGCTGGCGGTTTTGGGAGCCAAACCAACGACAGCGGTAGAGGTAGTCCGCCAAGACTGCCTCCAGCTGCTTTTGGCTTTCCCCTTGCAAGAGACTGTCCCAACTACCACTTTGAACAACCAGAGGACTACCACTTTGAACAACCAGAGGGACCAGGCGTTCCTGCTCCTCCGCTTTGCTGGGGCTGAGGTGGATGGTCTCCGTTTTGGGCTCAAGGGAAAACCAGTAAAAGGAATGGGGGCCTAGCGTTAGGAAATAGGGCAGTCGCCCAATAGGGGGAAACTCGGTGTGGCCAAAGATCTCCACCGGGATCAATCCTTCCCACGGCGATAGATCCAGCCCCACCCACTGGGCGTAGCGGGAGAGATTGGCCACCACCAAGATGCGCTCGCCGCGGTAGGCTCGCACAAAGGCAAGCACCTTGCGGTTTTCTGGGTGGAGCAGCTCAAAGGAGCCGCGGCCAAAAGCTTGGAATCGCTTGCGCACGGCGATGAGCCGCTTCATGGTCCACCACAGGGAATGGGGGTTGTTTCGCTGCGCCTCCACATTGACAGCTTCGTAGTGGTACTCGGCGTCGATGACGATGGGCAGGTAGAGCTTCTGGGGGTTGGCCCGCGAAAAGCCGGCGTTGCGGTCGGCGCTCCACTGCATGGGGGTGCGCACGCTGTTGCGATCCCCCAGGTAGATGTTGTCCCCCATGCCGATCTCGTCCCCGTAGTAGATGACCGGCGTGCCGGGCAGAGAAAACAGCAGGCTGTTCATCAGCTCGATGCGGCGGCGGCTGTTGCCCAGCAGGGGGGCCAAGCGGCGGCGGATCCCCAGGTTCACCCGCGCGTTGGGATCCTTGGCGTACACCTGGTACATGTAGTCCCGCTCCTCGTCAGTGACCATCTCCAGGGTGAGCTCGTCGTGGTTGCGCAGGAAGAGGGCCCACTGGCAGGTTTCAGGAATGGGAGGGGTTTGTTGCAGGATGTCAATGATGGGGAAGCGATCCTCCATCTGGATGGCCATAAACAGCCGTGGCATGAGGGGAAAGTGGAACTCCATGTGGCACTCGTCCCCATCGCCGAAGTAGGCCACAGCATCTTCTGGCCACTGGTTGGCCTCCGCCAGCAGCATGCGGCCAGGATACCTTTGGTCAATGTGTCGGCGCAGAGCCTTGAGAAAGGCATGGGTCTCCGGTAGGCTCTCGCAGGTGGTGCCCTCCCGCTCGTAGAGATAAGGCACCGCGTCCAGCCGCATGCCGTCTACCCCCAAGCTCAGCCAAAAGTCCACCACCTCGAACATGGCTTTTTGTACGGCGGGGTTGTCGTAGTTGAGATCTGGCTGGTGGGAGTAAAAGCGGTGCCAGTAGTAGGCCTTGGCCGCTGAATCCCAGGTCCAGTTGGAGGCTTCAAAGTCTTGAAAGATAATGCGGGCCTCTTTGTACTTTTCGGGGGTATCGCTCCAAACGTAAAAGTCCCGCTCGGGGGTGCCGGGGGCAGCTCGTCTGGCCCGCTGAAACCAGGGGTGCTGATCCGAAGTGTGGTTGAGGATGAGCTCAATGATGACGCGGATCCCCCGCTTATGGGCAGCCTCCAGAAAGATCTTGAAGTCCTCTAGGGTGCCCAAGTCAGGGTGAACACTGGTAAAGTCAGAAACGTCGTAGCCGTCATCTTTTAAAGGCGAGGGGAAAAACGGCAGCAGCCAGACGGCTGTAATCCCCAGTTCTTGCAAGTAGTCCAGCTTTTCGGTCAGGCCCTGGAAGTCGCCCACGCCATCGCCGTCGCTGTCGAAAAAGGCCCGTGCCGGCAGCTCGTAGATGATTGCATCTTTGTACCAAAGGGGGTCGTGGGTGAGGGGGGAGATGAGGCTGCGCAGAGGGGCTCGGATCATCATGTCGGTCATGTCGGCAACAGAGACAGGATTGGGACACCTTGGCAACCCTAGCCGTTGAATGGGGATCCCCTCAATAGGCTACAGCCTTCTCTTGGGTGCCAGGGATCCCCGGCGTCGGTTCAGCTAGAAATCGCAGGAGCCCCGCACTGTACCCGTAGGGTCAGTGCCGGGAGGAATGCGAGGTTACAATAGAACCATGACCCAAGTCCTGACCGTCTCCTGCAAGCTCAAGGTAGCCCAGTCGCAAGCTGCCAAATTGGACGCGACGATGGAGGCTTTTGGCCAAGCCTTGAATTGGGTCAACCAGAACACGCCGGAGAAGATCGTCAACGCGGTCAAACTGCAATCCCTTTGCTACTACGAGACTCGAGCCCGGTTTGGCTTGTCCAGTAACTTGGCTCAACAGGTGTGCAGACGAGTAGCGGGTTCCCGCAAAGTGGCTAAGCAGAAAAAGCGTCCCGTCAAGGAGTTTAAGAGCGGCTTTGTTACCTACGACGCCCGTATCTTTTCGTTCCGTCAAAAAGACTGGACGGTGTCGCTGACCACGGTGGAAGGGAGAGAACGCTTTGAACTGGCCATTGGCAACTACCAGCGTGGGATGCTGGCTGGTTCCAACCCCAAATCCGCCACCCTGGTCAAGCGCAAAGATGGCTCCTACTCCATCCAGATTTGCGTAGAGAAAAAGCCACCCAAGCAACAAGATACCGACAAGGTGATCGGGGTGGACTTGGGAAGGACAGATATTGCCCATACGTCAGAGGGGGACAACTGGAATGGACAGCAGTTGAACAGAGTCCGCGACCGCTACTCCCGGTTGAGGGCGGTACTCCAACGCAAAGCCAGTAAGGGCACAAGCAGTTCGCGGCGCAGATGCCGTCAACTGCTGCAACGGCTGTCTGGCAAGGAGAGGCGCTTTCAGGCGTGGGTCAATCATCGCATCTCCAAAGCTATTGTCTCTAGGGCAAAGACCACAAACAGCGCTATTGCCCTGGAAGACCTGACAGGGATCCGGGAAAGGGTCAATCAACAGCCACGCAGCAAAGCCGAAAGGCGCAGGGCCAACAGTTGGGCGTTCTACCAACTACGTCAGTTTCTGGAGTACAAGGCGAGGGCTGCAGGGGTTTCTCTGATTCTTGTTCCGCCTGCCTACACGTCGCAGACCTGCCACCGGTGCTTGCACATTCATCCCGACCCTGCGCAATCCTATCGCACTGGGAAGCAGTTTAAGTGTGGACACTGTGGATGGGAAGGAGATGCGGACTTGAATGGTGCAAACGTAATTGCGCTCTTGGGGGCTGTCGTAAACCAGCCTAGAGGTTCGGGCCTGTTTTGTTCTCTGGTAGAGCAGAGCAGGCTCAGGGCTACTGAAAGCCCGCTCCGTACCGCTTAGCGGTCGGAGCCGGGTAGTTTACGCAATGCCACTCCGCTTCTGGGCTTCCTTGCGGGAGACGGCCACGTGGCGCAGGCCGGCCCGGAGCAGCTCCTGCTCGATCAAGGCAAAAAACCGCTGCCGATCCCCGCTTCTCACCACCGCCAAATGATGGGCTTCCGCCAAGGCGATGGGGTAGCCAAAGCCCTTGTGCACTTGGCTCAGCACGCCTGCCAAGGCCCGCTGCAGCAACTCCGCATCCTGGACCACCCAAGCGGGAAACTCCAGGCGAGCAATTTCGGCTTGGCCCAGGGATCCCTCGCCAACATTGAGGTAACAACAGTGGACGTGGTGTTCCCCGAAGGTGTCCAACACGCTGGCGCCGCTGCGCCAAAGGGGGCTGCGCTCTCCCGGCTGCAGCAGGGATCCCCAAAAGACGCGGTCTGCCAGGGGGGCGAAGGGATGGCAGGGAGGAGACTTCTCGCCGGGACAGTAGCGGTAGCAGTCACAGCCCAGGTACGGGCACAGCCCCAAGCGCAGGTAGTTGAGGGTTTCGCTGCTGCGGGAGGCGCTGATGTAACCCACGAGAGGAATGCGGGCCGCCCGCAACTGCTCCAAGGTCGCCAGAATGGGATCCAACCAGGGGCGCCGGGCCGACTGGGACAGAGGTTCCAGTCCCCAAGGGATCAGGGATCCATCCAGGAGCGCCAGCGTGGTGCGGCGACGGGGCACCGACAGGGCCAAACGAGCCAGCTCCTCCAGTTCCGCTTGGGAGCGTCGTAAGGCCAGTATCTCTTCCAGCCCCAACGAGGACTCCGTGCCGCTGGTAGGATTGCGTTCACCTGGAGCGCGCTGCGGGCGAGAGTCTCGCCGGTTAAGGGGGGCCCTCGGCAACCCTTCTGCCCGCGGTTCCGAGAGAGGGGAGTCTGAGCGGTTTTGCTGGGCAAGGGGCCCATCTCCATACAGCAGCAGGGGCTGGCTGTCCAGGAGCGGCCACTCCTGGGTGCCGTAGTGGAGAACCACGCGCCCAACATTGATCAGCGAGCAGTAGGCAATCTCGTGGTGACTGGGCAAAATCTGGGATCCATCCGTGGCCACCACCGTGTGTCGCCCCTGCAGAGGCTCGACCTTGGGCAGGGATCCCCAAGCTTCCGGCGGCTCGGCGGGGCTGGCGCAAACAAACGACAGATGGGATCCCCACTCGGCCCAGCGGGACTGCCAAACCTGCGGCTCCTGCTGCCAGCGCTCGAAAACTTGCCAGGCTTGGCGGAGGCGTTCTTGGCTGGCTTTCGACTCCTGTTGCAGGTGCCGGGTGAACGCAGGAATTTGCCCGCTCAGCTTAACCAGATCCAACATGATGGCCGCATCAGCCCTGCATGGCAATACGGCTGCCAGAAGCGGAAGAAGCCACATCTTGTCCTTCTGAGGAGTTGAGCAGCTCTTCCAGCGGAAACTCCCCGTAGACCTCGCTGCTGTTGTTGGGACTCTCCTGCAGGCGAACCCGATGCAACTGCACCCCCAACTCCCGCAGGGGCAGAGTCAGCAGCCGCTGGATGTAGAGGGCGATGTTTTCGGCAGTAGGCACCACCTGGGCAAAGTAGGGAATGTCTTTGTTCAAAAAGGTGTGATCCAGCGGCTTCACCACCTGCTCCTCGATCAGCCGCTGCAGGGCCGCCAAGTCCACGATCATCCCCGTGCGCGGGTCGATGGATCCCTTGACGGTGATCTCCAGGCCGTAGTTGTGGCCGTGGCCGTGGGGACGGGCACAGAGGCCGTAGATGGCGCTGTTTTCTTCAAAACTCAGGTGATCCAGAGCCAAGCGGTGGGCGGCGCTGAAATGGGTGGCAACAGTCAAGTAGGCTTGCATGGCTTCTCCTCGGTATTCGGCCCAAAGCTCAGGATCTTCGTACAGACGGACGCTGGTTAGGGGCAAGGCATCGGCCAGGCGTTGCCAAATCACGTAAGCGATAAACTCGGTAGTGGGCAAGGTTTGGGCAAACTCCGGCCAAGCTTGATTTAGATAAGCAAAGTTGAGATCTTGAATCACCCGCTGCCGGATCACCTGCTTCACCTCCGAGAGGTTGAGCACCATCCCATAGTCATCCACCTCACCACTCATGCCCACCTCCAGCACATAGTTGTGGCCATGGCCGGGAAAACGGGCATTTGGGCCAAAGCGGGCTAAGTTCTCGGCTTCTGAGAGTTCGGGCAACCAGTACCGATGGCTGGCGGCAAATTGCGCACGGCGGTAGATTGTACAGATTCTGGACATGAGTGGAGAGGAGAGCATCTGCCGGGGGATCCACCCTTTAGCTTGACACACTCCCCGGCCCAGAGGGTGGAAATTCTCAGCGGCCCTCAGCCTACCCTCCCAGTGGTCTTGCCGTCATCTCTGTCCTGCGCCAGGTCAGGCACTTGCCCTGCCGACCGGGTCGGCCTGTGCATACCCTCATTTCCCAGAAAGCATTTCGAGCAAGGTTTTGGCGGCATTGTGTCCTGAGAGCCAAGCCCCCTCTACGCGCCCTCCGGCGCACCAATCGCCAGCACAAACCAAAGGCAATCCCTCAGCAGCGGAAACCGGCACACGGGTGCTTAAGCTGGCCAATCCCGTGGTTTCCAAAGGCAAAGCGTAGCGCCAACGGTGCACCTGCATCCATTGTGGCGAAGCCAACCAGGGATCCAGCCGTTGGGCTGCGTGGGCCAGCAATTCTCGACCGGCCTTTTCCAGCTCAGAGGGGCCGGCCTCCAAGTACAGAGATGACCACTCCGCCCCCCCATGCAAGACCACCACAGGCGGGAGCGGCTGCAGGCGCTTGCTGCTGTCCAGTCCCAGCCAGGCCAACATCGGATCCTCCAAGCACTTGATCCCCTTCCAAGGCGGCGTATGCTCAGAGTAGCCCGCCAAAACCGCAAGGCAGGGTTGATACTGGGCGGATTCCAGCAGAGGCAACAGGTTTTCAGCCGAAGGGATCCCTTCCCGGAGCAGGGGCAGCAACTGGGGGGCCGGAATTGTCGCCACCAGGGCAGCAGCCTCGTAGCATTGGCCGTTCTCCGCCCTCAATTGCCAGCTTGTTGCCAAAGGTTTGAGGCTGACCACACGAGTTTGGGTGTGTACCGACAGCGGGGCAGCCAAGTGTTTGGCCAGCATTGTCATGCCCTGGGGGCAGACATAGCGCGGTTTTTCATCGTTGGGATCCTCTGGGCGCAGCCCTTCTCGATCCAGCACATGCAGCGAGCGCGTCCATTCCGCCAGCAGCCCCAGGCCCAGCAGCTCCTTCACCCAGCGATAAAAGCCATCCGAATCGGCAGTCAGGTATTGAGCCCCATGATCCACTGGCACCGTTTGCCCAGCGTGCTCAACTCGACGGGTGGCCATGCGCCCGCCCAAGCCCGCCGATTTTTCCAGCACCAGAACCCGCAGCCCCGCCCGCAGCAGTTGCCTTGCACACACCAAACCGGCCACTCCCGCCCCGATGACAATCACATCGGCGGATGTTGAGCGGGCTCCCTCGGAAGGGGTTACCGCTGCCTGGGTTGCTTCGCCTAGCATACTGAGCCTGCCAGCTGTGACCGGATCCGCACGTTCAGCTCCCGCCTCTGCCGAAGGGGTTGTTGCCCCTCTCTCCGAAGAGCTTGGCTTCTCCCTTGATGGCAGCCTTGATGATGTTGTAGGCAGCCCAGGCAACCACCAAAACAATGGGCGACAGAACGATCAGCGGACGGAGATCAATGTCCATGGTTTTCATCCCCCCCTAACATAGATTGATTTACCGACTGCTTGGAACAAGAGCCTCCAGGGTTGGCCACCGCCAGAATCCCGATGGGGTGAAACCGTTTTCGACTCTGGATCCCGCATAAGCTGAGGTGCAACTCTGGAAAGATGGCTAAGTCCAGAATAAACCCAAATGGGGATCCCTACCGGCTAGACTTTGCCCCATCTGGGCTGCCAAGGCGGGAGCCAACAGGCCCACACTGAGAATCGCGTCCAGAACTAGCGCACCCACCAGGGATGTGCAATCGACCCCGATCAACCGCTAACTGCCGCCAAAGCCAGCAACCGAGCCAGTTTGATATTGCTGCCCATGAGAGGATCCCTGTTTTGGGGAGTTCCCCGGAGCCCATCTTGGCGCCCCTCTGCCTTTCCGAGGGTTTCTAAGCTGTTTCTAGACCATTTCTAGACTGCGGTGTTCAGTCTAGGGTGAGATGCCTGGGCCATTGAGGAAAGCCTTTGGCCGAGTGCATTACTGTTCCGCAACGCCGACGCGACCAACGTTTTAGGTGTGGGTGCAGTGTCCTAGTTTGAATCGAGATGACCATCATGACTGTGCGCTAGAAAGGGTTGTCTCTCGGCTCTCTTTCAGTTGCTGTAGATTTTGCCCAGGGCAGCCGGCGGACGAGTGCGGCGGGTGCGGCTCAGCACTCCCGATAGAACCCCCATCGTCAACACAAAGGGCAACGCCTGGATCAACACGGGCGGCATCACATCTCCCCCTTGCAGTTGAATGGCCAGGGCGTCGGTGGCCCCAAACAACAGCGTCGCGCCCAGGATCCCGAAGGGGTGCCACTTGCCAAAGATCATCGCTGCCAAGGCGATAAGGCCCTTTCCTGCTGACATGTTGCGGACAAACTGGTTCAAAAAGCCAATGGAAAGGTAGGCCCCCGCCAGGTCCTCCAACAGGCCGGAGAGCAGCACCGCCGCGTAGCGCATACCCAGGACATCCACCCCCATGGTGGCAGCAGCCTGAGGATGCTCTCCCACCGCTCGCAGCCGCAAGCCCCAGGGTGTTTTGAACAGCAACCACCAGGAGATTGGCACCAACAGAAAGGCCAGATACACCAAGGGGCTAAACCCATGCCACAGCGGCAGCCGATTGACAATTTCTTGAGAGTTGGTGGTGTTGCCGTAGAACGATTGCAGCACCAGCGAAGGCACGCTCATGGCCAACAGGTTGATGGCAGTGCCGCTGACAATTTGATCGGCTCTGTAGCGGATGCACATCAGCGCATGCACAAAGGCAATGGCCACCCCCCCTAAGGCGCCGGCCAACAAACCCACCCAAGGGATCCAACCCACCTGAGCTGCTGGAGTCTGGGCCAGAAGGGAAGCTTCCAGGCGTTGGGTGGTTACCGCCGCCGCCAAAGCCCCAAACAAGATGATCCCCTCCAGGGCAATATTGACCACGCCGCTGCGTTCGGAGTACATGCCCCCCAAGGCCGTGAGCAACAGAGGGGTAGTGGAGCGCAGGGTAGCCGGGATCAAAGCCCAAAACAGAGTTGCCATATTGCTCCGCAGCGCCAGCACAAACGAGATCTCCGCTCAGAGGTACTCAAGTTGAGCGTTCATCGCAGTCCATTTCCACCTGGGCTGCCTGCAAGGGATCCGTGAAATAGCCGGGCAACAGGCCGCCTGCAGCAATGAAAAGGTGTAGGTGATCAAGTCCACTTTGGTGCTCAGCTTTACAAAAAAAGGCGAATCGGGCGAGGAGCCTAAGCCGGGCCGCAGCAACCCCACCACCACCGCCCCTGCTGCCACCGCCGCCCCCAAGGCAGTCAGGGGGACGATGATCTGCCGCCGCCGCACCAAAAAAGCTTTTCCTCCCGGCAACTGCAGCCGCCCCAGCAGCAACAGCAGCAGGGCATAGGCAAAGCTGGCATAGCCAGCCAAAGAAGGGCTGAACCGCCGCAACGGCAACCGAGCCGGCGGGATCCCTTCCGCCAGGGCCGCCCCATTCACCGCCCCCACTGCCCCATAAAACCAGAGCAAGCCCAGCCCAAATAGAACCAGACCGACCACTCCCAAGCTGTACAGCCAGCGGGCCCGCACTTGCCGCTCCTTGATCCCCAGAGCCAGACATGACAACAGCGCCAACAGCACCCAGGCCCAGCTCAACCCTGGGATCCAACCCACCGCCAAAGTCTCCGGGATTCCCAACTGCTGCGGGTCGATGAGGCCAAAGGTTCCCGCCAGCACCCCTGCTCCGCCGAACTCCCGCCTCAGCATCCACTCAGCATCCACTAAGGGCAGAGCAAAAACAGCAAAACGGCGCTCAGATTGGTCAGCAACAGCAGCATGGGCAGAGATTCAGCAAAACCAAAGGGAATAATCCGAAAAGATAGCAGCCAGCCCTCTTCTCAGCTCCTCAGCTCAAGACACTTCTCACGGGAAAGTGCTCCGCACCGCCGTCGCGAACGAGGCCAGTTGGATCCGTTCTGGCCTCAGGTCTCGAATCAAAGTAGTGCGCAGAGGTGCTGGGATCAAAATCGCGTGTGAGCAAATCTGCCAAAGCTGCCTGCTGCTCTGGCGTAAGCCGCCGCAGATAAAAATCCAACTGCCGGCTCACCGTGCCATTGTGAGCAAACTGGGCCAGATCCTCCACGGGCAAGGAGAACTCAATCAAACAAAGGCGGCAGAAACACCCCCAAGCGCTCTGCACCCCCCATCTGGCCCAGACCGAAGAAAACTGTCCCCAATCCCAGAGCCAAGGCCAACAGTCTCCGTGGCCAGTTCATGCCTAGAGTACTCCCTTCGAACTGGGGATCCCTTCTTGTCGGCGGGGATCCCGTTCTACGGCCATGCGCAGGGCGCGGGCAAACGCCTTAAAACTGGCCTCGACAATATGGTGGGCGTTGAGGCCGGCAGCCTGGCGAATGTGCAAAGTGAGCTGGGCGTGGTTGACCACCGCCTGATAAAACTCCCGCACCAACTGGGTTTCGTAGCGGCCAATGCGCTCTGTGGGCAGCTCCAGGCCATAGCTGAGGTGAGGGCGACCCGAAAAATCCAGCACCACCTGCACCAGGGCTTCATCCAAAGGCGCCCAAAAATGGCCGAAGCGATGAATGCCCCGCCGATCCTGCAAAGCCTGCGCCAGAGCCTGTCCCAGCGTGATGCCCACATCTTCGTTGGTGTGGTGATCGTCGATGTGCAGATCCCCTATGGCCTTGATCTGCAGGTCGATCAGCCCGTGGGTGCTGAGCTGGGCCAGCATGTGATCCAAAAAGGGGATCCCAGTATCGATCTCATGGCGCCCGCTGCCATCCAGGTTCAGATGAATTTGGACATCCGTTTCTCCAGTGCGACGGTGAACAAGGGCAGTTCTGGGGTGGAGCAGGCGCGAGGAGTCGAGGGCAGTCATGGGAAAAGTATCGAAGCAGGCGGGAAGTCCCAGCTCTAGGATCGCACAAGCCCGCCGCCATCGACACCTTCACCCATGCAGCAGGTGAGAATCCCTTCTCTGCCGGGGATCCTGATCCCAGCCCCCTGGACACGGGGATAGGTGTGACAGGGATCCCCTACAGGCAAGCCGGTGGGGCCGATCCTCTGCGCCCTCACCCCTTGGGAGAGGGGAGCTAGCAGGTTCAGCGGGATTTGAAATAGCCTATAAGACAGCTTCTCCCGAAATCGCTGTAGATTGCTGAAGGAAATTGTTGAAAAGGGGGTTGCCGTTTGCAAGATTGGCAGCAGATTCAGCGCGCCCTCAAGCAACACTGGGGTTACGAGAGGCTGCGCCCACCCCAGGATCAGGTGATCCGCGCTCTGCTGGACAAGCGCGACGCGCTGGTGGTGTTGCCGACGGGGTTTGGCAAATCCCTGTGCTTTCAGCTAGTAGCCCTGCTGCAAACAGGGGTGACGCTGGTGGTCTCGCCCCTGATCGCCCTGATGGAAGACCAAGTTCAGGATCTCTGGAAACGCAAGCTGCCGGCGGCCTGTCTCCACAGCGAACTGGATCCGGCCCTGCGCAAGCGGGTGTTGAAGGCCCTTGAGGAAAACCGACTGCGCCTGCTCTATTTGGGGCCGGAGACTCTATTCAGCCCCCCCGTTTGGCAACGGCTGCAACAGCCTCAGGTGCACATCAACGGCCTGATCGTGGATGAGGCCCACACGTTGGTGCATTGGGGGGGATCCTTCCGGCCCGACTACCGCCGTCTGGGATTGCTGCGCCCGGCTCTGGCCCCGGTGAAGCCCTCCTTTCCCATTGCCGCTTTTACCGCCACGGCTGACCCCCAAACCTGCAGCCGCCTCAGCCAAATCCTAGAGCTGCGGGATCCGGAGTGCATTCGCGCCGATCCCCTGCGGGCCAATATCTCCCTCAATGTCGCGATAGCCTGGAGCCCGGCGGATCGTCGTCGCCGTCTGCTGCGATTCCTGGGCGAGAATCCCGGGTCGGGTCTGGTGTATGTGCGCACCCGGCGGGATGGGGAAGAGCTGGCCGAGTGGCTGGGCCGACAGAACTTGAAAACCGCCACCTATCACGGGGGGCTGGAAGCGCGATCCCGCCGCCGGCTAGAACGATCCTGGCTGCAGGGGGAACTGCGCTTTCTGGTCTGCACCAACGCCTTCGGCATGGGGATCAACAAGCCGGATGTGCGTTGGGTGCTGCATTTTCATCCCCCGCCCAGCTTGATGGATTATTTGCAAGAGGTGGGACGAGGCGGTCGGGATGGTGGCCCTTGTCGGGCCCTGATGCTGGTCTCGGAGCCGACGGGCCTGCTGGATCCCAGCGATCGCCGGCGCCAAGCCTATTTCTATTCCCAGCAGGAGCGCCTTCAGGCCCGAGCACGCCACCTGCTGCAAACCTTGCCTCAGCAGGGATCCTACGCCGACCTGCCGCCTGGAGAGGTACGGGTGGCCCTGGGTCTATTGCAGGAGATGGGCTGCCTGCACTGGCCGGATCCCTTTCACTTTCAGGTGTTGCACCGCCGTTGGCAGCCTTTAAGACGAGAGGATCCCTGGCAAGGGATGGAAGCCCTCATCCACGCCCGCGGCTGTCGGTGGCAGGCGATCTTGCCCTATTTTGGCTACCCTGGGGAGCAGCCCGGCCTGCCCTGTGGCACCTGTGACCGTTGTCGGCTTTCTCGTTAGCCCTCAACAGCCCGCTGCGAGCCGCAACCGGCAGGAGTGGCTATCATGATCTGCGTTTCTGCAAAGGGAGCAGTTCCCCTTGCTGACGAACTTTCGGCTGTGCCTATGAGTGTTTCCGGATCTCCGCTCGAGGAACTTGACCGACCCTTGTCCCTAGCCCGGCAGGTGGCGCAACTGTTGGTGGTGCCGGTCTCGGCCCGTCTGGGATCCCAGTCTCCTCCCCGAGAGATCCTCAAACGGCTTATCCAGGAGGTGGGGATCGGGGGCATCTGGCTCACGGATGGCCACGTGGCCGAGGCCCTGCTGCTGATCGAGGAGGCCCAGTCTTGGGCGGCTCTGCCCCTTTTGGTGGCAGCCGAGGTCGGGCGGGGGCTGGCCCTGCAGGGGGCGACCCCTTTCCCCCATCCTCTAGGGTTGAGCCGCCTGGGGGTGGAAGCCGAGCGCTGGGCCGAGCAGTGGGGGCGGATCACGGCGCGGGAGGCGGCAGCCATCGGCATCAATTGGCTGCTCAGCCCGGTGGCAGAGCCGCTGGGGGAAGGGGCGCTGGCGGAGGATCCCCTGTCTGCTTTGCAACTGGCGCGAGCTTTTGTGCGCGGATGTGAGCAAGCCACCCCGGGCAGCACAGGCGGGATCCTAACCACAGCCAGCTCTTTTCCGGGCAAAGGCTGGAGGGATCCGGTTCAGGCCGGACTGAAGCCATCCCCAAAGACAACAGACACCCCCTGGTGCCCCCGATTAACCCTGACCCTAGCCCAGCTCCAAGAGGGACCTTGGCTGCCTTTTCGAGGTTTGGTGGAGCAGGTGGGGGCGATCTTGGTTTCCCACGTGGTGCTGCCGGAGTGGGATGAGCGCTGGCCTATCACCCTGCTGCCGGGGCGGCTGACCCAACTGCTGCGCCAGGAATGGGGGTTTGGTGGGCTTATCGTCGTGGATAGCCTCGATCAAGGCTTTCTGGCAGAGCTGGCCGTTCGCGTTAGCGGGACGGAGTCCTTTCCCAACTCATTGGCCGTGCGGGCTTTCCAGGCCGGTGCCGATCTGATTCTGACCCCCCCCGATCCGATGGCATCCTTGGCAGCCGTTTTGGAAGCGGTGCAACAGGGATCCCTCAGCACAGACCAGCTTGCCCAGTCGGTGACGCGGGTGCTGCGGGCCAAACAGCGACTCCTACCCGCCGCCTCAGCTCTCCTCCAACAGGTGTGGCCGGCCTTGGCGGAAACCGACTTCAGCGCCCTTGGCGGATGGATGGGGGCCAGGGATCCCACGGATCCGGCCCTCAACCGTGGCTCTCCCGCCGAGCAACTGAAGCCTTTGCTGCTGGGGGATCCCATCCCCAAGGACTCGGCGTTGGGAAAGTTGTTCAACAGGCGCTCCAGCCTGCCCTCTGCTCTGCACAGAGCCGCACAGCTGGGATCCCTCTTGGCCGAGAAGGATATCGCCCCCTGTCAAGCGGCTATGGCCCGCGGTGGCGTGGAAGGAGGCCGGCCCCTCAGCCCGCCCGCAGAGCCCGGATGGTTGAACTGGATCTGGCAGGATCCCCCCTTGGGTGCTGCCGATGTGCAGTTGCAGTCTCCCGCCCTCCATGTTCCGGCTGCCCTGGGCATGCTTCCTGTGCTCAGCGATGCCCTTACCCCCCTGCCTTGGTTGGAAGCCGCTCTAGACAACGCCCCAGGGTTGATTTTCCAAGGTTTCCTTGGGAATCCCTTGCCCAACTATGTGCTGGATTGGCTGCAACAGCATCGGGAGCGGGTGGCAGCCGTCGTCATTTATGGTAATTTATCTCTCTACCGTCGCCTGCGGGCGCACTTTCCATGGGCCAATGCCATCCACAGCCTCAACCGGGATCCCTGGGCCCAAGCGGAGGTGATGGGGCGGCTCTTTCCCAACCGTTCCCCCTCAGAGGGATCAAAGTCTCACGTGGCCCAGCCAACCATTAAGAAAAAGTAAATACCTTTACAGATTATTGGCAGGGAAAGGCTCCTGAGTTATCGTGTTGGTTGAAATGTAAAAGATTGAAACGGTTTCTCTCAGCGTTGTCTGTGTCTCCCTCCCTCTCAGAGACCACTCAATCCCGCAGCAGCCAGTCATCAACTGGCAGTTGCGTCGGCTTTGAGCAAAAGCGACTTCAGCCTTCATCCCAACAGCGTTTACAACCCTTCCTCAAATCCTTGCAGCGATTTTTTACAAGTGTCTGGGCTCAGAAAACTCGGCTGGGTCTTGCCCTCCTCGGCCTAGGGCTGGCGATATTGACCTGGGCTTGGCTAAGTGCTGAGGCTCGTCTGGATCCCTACACGGAAGCCGTCCTCAGCTTACAGGGGCAGGTTAGCCATGGTGCATCCTTGTTTGCCCTCAACTGTGCAGCCTGCCACGGAGAAGAAGCGGATGGGCGAGTGGGGCCCAGTCTGCGGGGGGTGAGCAGCCGCCGCTCGGATCGGTTTATTATTCAGCAGGTGACCGGTGGCAAAACGCCTCCCATGCCCCAGTTCCAGCCGGATCCTCAGGAGATGGCAGATCTGCTCAGCTACTTGAAAACCCTCTGAGGCCGTTTCATGGGCCTGGCCCAGCAGCTTGCTTGCTATGCTCTCTGGCTGGCCGCCGTATTTGCTTTTGCGGAATGGCTGCGCTCCCGGCAGGTGGACGGGGAATGGGTGCGCAAGGCCATTCACATTGGTGTGGGCAATATCATTTTGTTGGCTTGGGCTTTGCAAGTGCCTCGCTGGCTAGGGGTGGGATTCTCTCTGGTGTTTGCCGGCTTGGCGCTGCTCTCCTACCGGGTGGCCATCTTGCCCAGCTTGAATGGAGTCGGTCGCCGCAGCTTTGGCACCTGTTTCTACGCCGTCAGCATTGGCCTGCTGCTGTTTTGGTTTTGGCGTCCCCAGCGACAGGTCTTCGCGGTGATCGGCATATTGGTGATGACGTGGGCCGACGCCTTGGCAGGGTTGGTGGGCAAAACTTGGGGCCAACACCCCTACCAACTGGGATCCATTCAAAAAAGCTGGGAGGGATCCCTGACCATGTGGGCGGTGAGCAGCTTGGTGATCGCAGCTCTGCTGCTGGGGTACTTTGGCTTCTCTCTCCCTTTGCTCGGAGTGAGCCTTTTGGTGGGAGGGATGGCTATGGGGCTGGAGGTGTTCTCTTGGTGGGGGTTGGATAACCTGACCGTGCCCCTGGCCAGTGCCGGCCTCTGTTTCGTCTTGATCCAGATTCTCAATTATTTGTAACGCTTGCTACGGAACGTTCCTCTCCGGTTCCCGGCGGTATAGTGTGGAAACAGCCCTTGCTTCTCTTCGCCATGGCTGCAAGTCCTGCGCTGGCCTCTTCTGCCCCTCCCTCTCCCGCCCATATCTGTCCCCTTGCCCAGGCCTGCAGCTACCTAGATTGGGCAGCTGGCGAGCTGAAACTGGATCCCGGCTGGGTGGCGATCCTCAGCTAGAAATTGCAGGAGCCCCACACTGTACCCGTAGGGTCGGTGTCGGGAGGAATGCTATAATAATAATGCGGGCACCAGAAACGGTTGTTTAAGGCACTGGTAACGGTCGATTGGGGGTGCTGTAAACCACCCCAGAGGCTCGTGGTTGGCTTGCTAACTGCAGGGCTACTAAAAGCCCGCTCCGTACCGCCTAGCGGTTGGTGTCGGGTAGTTTACGACCTGGAAATGTGCCCTTATGGGCATTCCCTACGGTGGGGCCAAAGGGGGGATCCCTATCGATCCGAGGCGTTATTCGGTCTCGGAGCTGGAGCGCATTACCCGCCGTTATACCAGCGAGCTGATCAAGGATATCGGCCCTGCAGAGGACATTCCCGCTCCAGACATGGGAACTTCTGCCCGTGAGATGGCCTGGGTGATGGATACCTAGTTCTATGAATGTCGGGCATGCGGTGCCGGGAGTGGTGACGGGCAAACCTCTCTCGAGTGGGGGATCCCGAGGGCGAGAACTGGCCACCGGACGGGGGGTGATGATCACGGTACGGGAAGCCTTGGCCCGACATGGTGGATCCCTGGCAGGGGCAACGGTGTTGATCCAAGGCTTTGGCAATGTGGGCGGGGCAGCGGCCAGCTTGCTGCATCAGGCAGGAGCCAAAATTGTGGCGGTTTCCGGCAGTTCTGGGGGCCTTTATAACCCCAAAGGACTGGATATCCCCGCCCTCAAAGCCCACATGAAGGAACAGGGAGGCCGCATGGCGGGCTTTCCGCAAGCTGAGCCCATTAGCAATGCCGACCTGCTGGTGCAAAAAGCGGATGTGTTGATCCCTGCTGCTCTAGAGAACCAAATTACCGAAGCCAATGCCCACCAAATTCAAGCCCGGATCGTGGCAGAAGCTGCCAACGGGCCAACCACTCTCGCCGCCGACCGGATTTTGGAATCGCGAGGGATCCAGGTATTGCCGGATATCCTAACCAATGCCGGTGGGGTAGTGGTGAGCTATCTGGAGTGGGTGCAGGGACTCTCTTACGTCTTCTGGGATGAAGAGCGAGTTTATCAAGAAATGGAAGGTCTGATGGTACGTGCCTTTGAACGGGTGGTGCAGGAGGCAGAACGGCGGCAAGTGTCGCTGCGACTGGCTGCCTACACCCTGGGGGTAGGCCGAGTGGCCCAAGCCCTACAGGATCGCGGCCTTTACCCGTAGACCGGGAACTCTTGGCTCAACAAGCCCACTTGCCAGGGTTCGGCTGCCCAAACTCTGCTGGAGGTAGTCCTTTTCTCAAGCCCGACGGCGTTCTTGCTCTTCCTGCTGCTGCCATTGCTTGAGCAGCTCTTTTGCCGCCTGTGGGGTAAAGTAGTCCAGCTCCATCAGCTTACGGTAGGTCAGAATTTGCCGCATCTCCAGGGGCATGTCTGCTTTTTGGTAGAAGTAGCGAATGCGATTGATGTTTTGCTCCATTTCGGTAAACTCTTGCTCCCGCTTGATCTGCCTTTCCTGCTTGAGCACTTCATGGGGAGCGGACAGGCGGCTGTAGTTGGGGATCCGTTGCGTGCCTGTGGTTTTGCTGGCAGCAGGCAGACGGTGGCCTCCGGTTTGTCGGCTGTTGGCCTTGTTGGAGTTGAAGAAGAAAGAGAGCATCGGCAAACCTCACACAAACAGATAAACGGCGGCAGCTTAACGCCAAGTCAACAATATCAAGTTTAGGTGAAGAAGCCTGTGATCCAGATCCTTCTTGGAAAAACCCGTACTTCCGGCGCGGCGCTGTATCTCTCTGCTTTTCCCACCCCCGCGGATGGTCAAGGAAAAGCTGGGGTTTGGCCTCAAGCCAATCTATTCATGAGTCCAGCCTACCGTGTTTACACGGAAAATGACTGAGATCACGTCCGAGAGTACAAGGCATTTAAGTATCTTCACGTCCTTTTGTTCGGGATCCCTGTATCGGATGTACTTTCCCGCAGGCCGCTACAGGTGGGATTCATCTCCGCTCAGCAGC
This sequence comes from Thermostichus sp. OS-CIW-26, assembly GCF_054058395.1. Taxonomy (NCBI): domain Bacteria; kingdom Bacillati; phylum Cyanobacteriota; class Cyanophyceae; order Thermostichales; family Thermostichaceae; genus Thermostichus; species Thermostichus sp. OS-CIW-26. The sequence goes on from NZ_JBSSAG010000002.1 coordinate 138,548, forward strand.
CAAGTGACCGATACCCCCAACGCCTTGGCAAAGGCCACCAGTTCCTTGTCGATGACGCGCCGTTTTCCCTTTTCCACCTGGCCAATCTTGACGTAGTCCAACTGCACACCGTACTTGGCCAAGCGACCCGCCAGTTGATCTTGGGTGAGTTGCAGCTTCTCCCGTACCCAGCGCACCCGTTCCCCAATCAAGTTGGCCGATGGATGGTGCCGGTCGTTAGACTCCATAGGAGCAGAAAGCCGTAAATATTCTTTTCCAGACTGAGGAAGTTGAGGGATCCTCACATGGTAGCCTGAGCTGGCAAGGTTCCCTTTTCCTGGGATCCCACCCGGCAGCCGTTGAGCTGACTGGCTCAGGAACAATCTTATCTCAAGGTCTAGATCGAAAATCGCTTACCGCTTTTTGGCGAGCGACCCCTTGCCTGCAAAGACTTGGCGGACGGGACCCCTGCTGTTCCCGCATCCAAGCGGAAAAATCTCCGGACAAAAAAGAGGGTCATGATCGATTTTCGCTCGCAGCAGCAGCAGAAACCTTTTTAGACTAGGAGATGAAGTTCTCTCCTCACCTGGCTGTGGTTTTTTCTCGTCCTCATCCTGAACACTCTGTCTCTTCGCCTCAGGAGTTCGACGATCTCTGGTTCGACCCCGAGTCTGCCCCTCAAGACGACCTCGCAGAAGTTGATCCAGAGCGGGTTGCCGGCGGATCCCGGTTGAATGAAGACGCTGTCGATCACTACCTGAATACCATCGGTCGCGTGCCCCGCATCGATCACGCTGAGGAAATTGAGCTGTCGCGCAAAATTCAGCAAAAGCTCCTCATCGATCAAGCCCGGCAGGAATGGCGGCAACAGCGGGGGGAGGATCCCAGTGACGAGGCTTTGGCCGAGGCCCTGCAGATTTCCGTATCCACCCTACGCTCCCGCATCCGACAAGGGGAGCAAGCTCAACGCAAGCTGATCAACGCCAACCTGCGCCTGGTGGTCAGTGTTGCCAAAAAATACCTCAATCGGGGGGTGCCCTTTTTGGATCTGATCCAAGAGGGCAATATCGGGTTAATTCGGGCCACCGAAAAATTCAATGCGGAGCGGGGGTTTCGCTTCAGCACCTATGCTCATTGGTGGATTCGCCAAGGCATTACCCGTTGCATTGCCAATCAAGCACGGACGATTCGCCTGCCGGTACACATGGTCGACAAAGTGCGCCTGCTCAAGCGCACCAACCGCGAGCTGATGAAGCTGCAGGGGAGGCGGCCCACCGAAGCGGAGCTGGCAGAAGCCTTGGGCATTAAAGTCAAGAAACTGCGCATGATCCAACAGGCTGCTGCTTTGCCCCTGTCGCTGGATGTGCCGGTCGGCCAGGAAGGAGAAAGCCGCCTTGGAGATTTGCTGCAAGATGAGCGGCAAGAGCAGCCCTTTCAAGGGATCCTCGTGCAATCGATGCAGCAGGATGTGCGTTCTGCCATGCAAACCCTGAAGCCGATTGAGAGGCAAGTGCTGGAGTTGCGCTATGGGTTAGACGGGCAACAGGCGAGAACCCTGCGGGAGGTGGGGGATCACTTCAACCTAACGCGGGAACGGATTCGTCAGATCGAGCGGGATGCCCTGCGCAAGTTGCGGGTGGGCTATTCTTCGCGGGCTTTGGCTCAGTACATTCGCTAGTGGCTACAGACCCACAGACCGATTTCCTGGCCAGCTTCTGCCCAGGGATAGCCTTTTTTCAATCTTCTTGGGTTGAACACCATAGCCCCTTGCAGCGGCGATGATAAGGATCCCTTATCCCCTGAGCCTATTGGGGCTGATGACCCCCCGGCTACCTCATCTTCACGACCAGAGCCAGTGGGAAGGACTTTGGCAGCTAACCTCTTTGGTCGTTGAGGAGTTGGCTGATCGGTTTCCTCTGGCGCTCAGGCATTGTAGTCATTCCAAACGAGATTGAGACACTCCCGCTGCCGCCCAAACGCTTCGCGCCGCTGCCGCGACCCCTCTCCCAGGGGGAAAAGGATTGGTCCGCTGGCTTGACTTCCCAGAGGTGCCTAGGATTCGGAACACCTGTGCGCCGAGAAAGAAATTCTTAAAAAGCCTTCGCCAGCCACAAAACCGCATTTAGGATTGGCTTCGAGGAATAGTCAGCGAGTAACCTGCGTCTTTGTTTCCAGATGGCCCGATACCAAGCCGGCTAGGCTTTTTCAGCCCAGCCTCTTTTTCAGTGCAGATGCTCGAGTCGTCAGCCCAGTCTTTGCTATGCCTTCAACTGCAATGGATTCTTCGATCTTTCATCAATCCCAACCTTCTTCCCAGCGGAATCCTGTGCTCTCAGACAAGCTTTCCCTGCGTATGGGACAAGCCCTACTGGGGTTAGCATTGGCCACTTGGCTGCTGATGGGGTTAGGCAGTGCCACCCGCGTCATGAATGCTGGGCTGTCCTGTCCAGATTGGCCCCTTTGCTACGGGGCAATTGTGCCCAGCCAGCAGATGAACCTGCAAGTCTTTTTGGAATGGTTTCACCGCATGGTGGCTTCTGGGGTAGGCTTGGCTACGCTGGTTCTGATGGGGTTTGCTTGGCTGAAGCGTCAGGCATTGCCTGCGTGGCTGCCCTGGGGTTTGAGTTTGGCTTTTGCCCTGGTCTTGGTGCAAGGGATCCTGGGTGGGCTGACGGTCACGGAGCTGCTGCGCTTTGATATTGTGACGGCCCACTTGGGCACGGGCCTGCTGTTTTTTGCCACTTTGCTCACCCTGGGATTACTGATCTGGACAAGAGCCGGTTCTAAGGACTCCATCCTGCCGCTGCGACTGGGTGAAGGGCCATTTTCCGTCGGCTACTTGCCTTGGCTGGGCTTGGGGGCGGTGCTGCTGGTGTATGTCCAGAGCCTTCTGGGCGCCTTGGTGGCCTCCCAATGGGCTTTGCATCAATGCTTTGCTGCCGGCGAGCTGTGCTGGGTGATGAATAGCCACTTGCTGGGGGTTGCTCCGGCCACCCTTGGGGTGTTGGCGGTAGCGGTGGCCACCGGGCTGCGGCGTAAGCGGATCCCCCGCCTTCTCAAGTTCTTGGGCCATGGGTCTGTTGGCCTGCTGTTGGCCCAGGTGGGGATCGGTGTTTTGACCTATCATTACCGGCTGCAGGTAGAACCCCTAACGGTGGCCCATCAGATGATGGGGGCAGCTTTGCTGGCCTGTCTGCTGGGTTTTACGGTGCTGGCCTGGCGAATGCGAACCCAGGGGGAAGAAGGCCAGTGGATGGCCATGACCGCAGAAATGACCGGTGAGTGAATTTCATGCAAGATAGCGTTTTAGTCGACCGTCAGGCTTCCTACCAGAACCCGATGGGGGGGATCCCCTCTGAGCAGAGCCCATGTGCTCTGGGGTGCGAGCGCCAGGCGCTTGTCCGGGTTTTGCGCAGCTACAGCCAGTTGGTGAAGCCCAAGATCATCGCCCTCTTGCTGATGACGACGGCTGGGGCCATGTGGATGGCAGGCAACACCGACCCGTTCAGGTTTTTCATCACCCTTTTGGGGGGAGGAATGGCGGCGGCGGCAGCCAACGTCATCAACATGGTGTATGACACCGATATCGATCGGATGATGGAGCGAACCCGCCATCGTCCCCTGCCTTCCGGTCGAATCCGGGCGCGGGATGCTCTGATTTTTTCGGGGATCCTGGCTTTGGCTGCCTTTGGGTTGTTGGCTATTTTCACCAACCTGCTGGCTGCCGGTTTGGCCATGTCGGGGATCCTGGTGTATGTGGGGGTCTATACCCACTGGCTGAAGCGTTCCAGCACGCAAAATATTGTCATCGGTGGAGCGGCAGGAGCGATCCCACCTTTGGTGGGCTGGGCAGCAACCACAGGCGAGCTCAGCTGGGCCGCGTGGGTGATGTTCGCCATCATCTTTTTGTGGACTCCACCCCACTTCTGGGCTTTGGCCATTCTGAAGCGGGAAGACTATGCCCGTGCCGGGGTGCCGATGCTGCCGGTGGTCGCGGGCGAAAGACTCACTGCCGCACAGATTTTGCTCTACGCGCTGCTGATGGTTCCGGTCAGCCTGTTGCTGGTTTACCCCTTAGGGATGCTGGGATCCTTTTATCTGAGCGTCGCGGCGCTGCTGGGATCCCTCTTGGTTTGGAAGGCGGTGCAGTTGCTGCAGGATCCCTGCGACCGAGATCGGGCGGCCTCGCTCTTCACGTTTGCCAACCTGTATCTGCTGCTGTTGTGCGGGGCCATGGGTCTGGATAGGTGGTCGTTAACCCACATCCTCTGGAGCCAGGCCACTGCGTCCCTCCAAGGGATTTACACCACCCTCATAGCACTGGCCAGCTGACTTGCGCGAATGGGGGATCCCTGGGTTGATAACCCCCGTTGGCCAGCCGGTTTTTCCTCAAAATTGCGGCCCATTCTCAGAGAGTGACACTCCATACCGTGCAGGGTAGAATGAGCCAATCATTAGCCAACCAAGACACACCCGGCCATGACCAATGAGGAAATTGAGACGCGGTTTGTCCAGTTGGCCGAAGCTGTGACCAGGGTGGCCAATACAGTTGCCCAGGTTACCGATGCTCAGCTTGCCTTGCAGACCCTTTCAGGGCGTCTCGCCGAAGTCGTCCTGGAGTTAAGGCAGGAAGTGCGAGAATTGCGGCAGGAGCTGAGAGAATTGAGGCAGCGGCAGGCTGAATCGGATCAACGCTTTGAGGTTCTCCTTCAGGAAATCCGCTTCTTAATCCGCCGTCAGGGAGAGGGGCAAGCGTGAGTTGGGAAATCGCCTGGTGGAAGCCCCTGAGATAGGTCAGGATCCTCTCCGTGGAAAGGGTGAAAACAGCGGAGGATCCCTTGCTGCCTAAGGTTTGCTCCCAAGCAGAATACTTTCATTATTTCAAACAGCAATGAAACGGCTTGCTGCGTCGATCCCTAACTCCCCTCTCCCAGGGAGAGAGAAGCCGGAGGTGAGGGAAGGCCGCCTTACAGGAGAGGAGTTGGGGGTAGATTTTGCCGAGCCTTTGTGGACACTTAAGAAGCCCAGAAGCCTTGCTGGATAGGACTGTCTGGGCTTGGGGAGATGTTGCTGAACCGTTTCGCAACGCATAGTCACTTATCTCACCGTCAAGGTGAAACAAACAACCGCTTGCTTCCTGCTAAGGCCTCCGGCCCGCTAGCGCAAGCAGTAGAAATAGATGGTAATAGAAGCCACGACTGCTATCGGCCCTCTGGGGATGGAGCTTAGCGGACTTGAACCGCTGACCCCTTCAATGCCATTGAAGTGCTCTACCAACTGAGCTAAAGCCCCAATCACTTGGCTTCGAGCCAGAATCCCGCTCAAGGATCCTACCCTCTACTCCAGCTTACACTGGCAACCTGCAGAAGATGCCTCAGCGGTAAAAAACGCTGGAACCTGATCGTAAATAAGTGGAGGATCCTTGTCAATAGCTTGGATGGCTCAACCGAGATGAGGAGTTTGCTTGGTTCTCAGCCTTTTGGTGTCAGACGTTGCGAGAAGCCCGCGGGGTGGTAGAACGGAGTCAGTGGCAATTGAGGGGCCTGTGACACAAGAAACTCAGCTTAACCGCATTTTGGCGGCTTCTTTGCTGGTCGTCTGCCTTATTGCGGCCATTGTCGGGGGCACGCGCCCTGCCCCAGAGCCTACCCGAGGCGGGGTTGGCCTAGAGGCTGCACGGGGGGCGGAGCGCATCGAGGTGGTCACCCTGGAAGGAACGATAGGCGGCCCAGGGAGTTCGACTTTGGTAGGCCTGCCCACTTCTCCTGTGGAACAGTTGCGGGAGGCAGCACGGGATCCCTCTGTCAAGGCTGTATTGCTGCGCATCAACAGTCCCGGCGGAGCTGTGGGATCCAGCCAGGAACTCTACCGTGCCGTAACTGCTCTGCACGAGGCGGACAAGCCGGTGATCGCTATCCTAGAAAACATTGCTGCCAGTGGGGGGTACTACGTGGCCAGCGCTGCCGACAAAATCTATGCCAACCCTGGCACCCTGACCGGCAGCATAGGGGTTATCATCAGCGGCCTCAGCTTTGGTAAGTTGCTGGAGAACTACGGCATAGAGCCGCAGACCTTCAAAACCGGCGAGTACAAAGACCTTCTCTCTCCTTTCCGCAGTGCCACTCCTCAAGAGCAGCGCCTTCTGCAAAACTTGGTGGAGGATACCCTCGAGCAGTTCATTCGCGATGTGGCCCAAGGACGCCAGCACTTGCCAGAAAAGGCAGATGAGGTGCTGGAAGCAGAGATGATCGCGCGACGGCAGAGCTTGGATGAAGACCGGGTGCGACAATTGGCCGATGGACGCATCTTCACCGGGGCGCAAGCTGTGGAGGTGGGCTTGGTGGATGCTTTGGGGGGGTACACGGAGGCGGTGGAGGATCTGCGGCGCATGACCGGGGATCCCTCTTTGTCGCCGGCGGGTGAGGGAGAGGGCTTCCAACGAGTACTGCGACGCCTGTTAAGCCAAGGACTGTCCTCGCAAAGGCAAGCCGCTTGGCTGGGCCGGCTGTTGGAGAGCAACGAGGCTGTTGGGATCCCAGACGTGCCGTTGCTGTGGATGGCGCCGGAGTGGACTTTGCGCTAAACCTAAATCTAATCAGGACGGGTTTTGGGTGTGGGGGGTGAACGGTGAATCGAGAACCGGTTGCGCCGGCGGCGCAGGGCACTTTGAGAGCAGCTGCTCTGGGAGTGCAGGGCAATACTTGGAGAGAGGGATCCCAGAAGGCCAATTCCTTGGCGGAGCTGGATTGGGCCATCGACCTGGAGCTGTTGACCAGTCGGGCTTGGGTGGAAATTGACGCAGCCCAGCTGCGAGAAAACCTGCGGCTGTTGCAGAGGCGCCTAGGCTCAAACGTCGAGATCTGGGCGGTGGTGAAGGCCAATGCCTACGGGCATGGGGCGCAGTTGGTGGCTCCCGTGGCTGTTGCGGCTGGGGTCAAGGGGCTATGTGTGGCCACCCTGGCCGAAGGGATCGAGTTGCGGCAAACGGGGCTGCAGGCTCCGATTCTGGTGTTGGGAGCTTTGAATACCTGGGCAGAACTACAGCAGGCCATGGCAGCCCGGTTGGAGGTCAGCCTCACCTGTGCAGACCAAATCCCGCTGATGCGCCAGGTAGCCCGTTGGGCCGGGCGCCCCGTCCCGGTGCATGTCAATGTGGATACGGGTATGACCCGTTTGGGGATCCCCTGGAAGAAAGCTGCAGCCGTGTGGGGGCAGATTTGTCGGATCCCGGAGCTGGAAGGCTGTAGCTTGTTTTCCCATTTGGCGACGGCGGACGAGCCCCATTCTCCGGTCATGGAACAGCAGCACGCCCGCTTTGCCCAGGTGGTGGAACAGATCCGCCAAGCCGGGGATCCCTTACCGGCGCTGCATCTGGACAACTCAGCCGCCGCTCTGGCCCATCTCCACTACTCCCGTGTGCGCCTGGGACTGGCCCTCTATGGCTTGTCGCCTGCCCCCCACTTGCAACTGCCGGGTCTGCAGCCGATTCTGCGGCTCAAGGCGCGGCTGACCCACATCCAAACTGTGCCTGCCCAGACCGGAGTGAGCTATGGGCATCGCTACATCACCTCTCGCCCCAGTCGCATTGCCACTCTGGCCATCGGCTATGCGGATGGGATCCCACGGCGGCTTTCCGGCTGGCTGCGAGGATGGGTGCGCGGCGGCTTGATCCAACAGGTGGGCACAATCACGATGGATCAATGTATGTGGGATGTAACCGAGAGGCCGGATATCCAGGTGGGGGATGTGGTGGAGCTGCTGGGCCCCAATCTGGCAAATGCGGGTTTATCTGTGCAGGATTGGGCCGATCAGTTGGGTACTATTTCCTATGAGTTGCTGTGTGGACTTTCTGACCGTCTGCCAAGAGTGTTGGTTAATTCTCTGGGTTTTGATGATGCCTGACACGACAGATTGGATTGCCTCAAGCACGGATAGGAGCGGGCCAGAGGCTGTTCGCGTCGGCAGCAGGGGATTTGGCTTGACGTGTCAACAGAGAGTAGAGCAGCATCGAAGGTAATCGAGGGCACTCCTGATCACTGAAAACAGTGACTTGGCGGCGGATTAGGTTCCCATTGGGAGGTAGCGATGGCGGAGCAACATAAGCCTCTGAAGAGCCTGGAAAATCAAATGGAACGGGCTGTTCTGGAGATGGTCAATGAAATCCTGCTGATGGAGAGTCAACAGCGCTACTGCTTCTGCGAGAAATTCTGTAACGATGCTGCCGCCCTGGCTTTGAACAACCTCCAGCCTCGATACGCCACCAGTTTTCACGGCTCTCTCCGAACTTTAGAAGCCATTCAAGCGGATCAGGAGTTGCAGAGGCTGATCCGGTTAGAGGTGGTGAAGGCCATGGACAAGGTGGCGGCCAATCCCCGTTGCCCGGAGCCTGAATGTCCTTTGCTGCTGCGCGACGCCGAGACGATAGAGTTAGAACTGGCCCCTAGCGACAATTGAAGGAATGGCTCTGATGGAGCTGCGCTCCGCTGGCGCGAACGTTTCCCCTTCGCCGGTGGCCTTTCTTGGCCCTGCTGGAACCTACACAGAGTTGGCAGCTTTGCTGGCCTGCCCTGAGCAGCCTCACCTGCACAGCCAGGGATCCCATCCCTTGGTGCCCTACCCAACGATCAGCGCCTGTTTAGAAGCGGTAGCTGTCGGCCAGCAACAATGGGCGGTGGTGCCGGTGGAAAACTCGGTGGAGGGGGGGGTCTCGATGACCTTAGACGCCCTCTGGCAACTGGAGGGGCTAGGGATCCGACAGGCGCTGATCCTGCCCATTCGCCATGCCCTCATCGGACGTGCCTCGCGGTTGGAGCAAATTGAGCAGGTCTACTCCCACCCGCAAGCTTTGGCCCAATGTCAGGCTTGGCTGAGATCCCATCTGCCCCAGGCCACTTTGATCCCAACCCGCTCGACCACCGAAGAATTGGACCGCCTGCAGGAGCAGCCCAACGCCGCCGTCATCGCCTCAGAACGAGCTGCCACCCTCTACCAACTGCCGGTCTTGGCCTGCCCGATCAACGATCACCCCGACAATTGCACTCGCTTTTGGGTTATTGGCCGTGCGCCGCTCTCGCGTTCCGGTCAACAGGGTGAAACCTCTGCCGATCCTGCTTCTCCGGGGGGATCCCATACTTCCTTAGCCTTCAGCCTCCCCCACAACGTGCCGGGAGCGCTGCTGAAACCTCTGCAAGTGTTTGCGGAGCGAGGCCTGAATATGTCTCGCATTGAGTCGCGCCCCACCAAAAAATCGGCAGGGACGTATGTCTTTTTTGTCGATTTGGAGAACCCTATCGGCCAACCCTATTTGGATGCCGAGGTGGTTGCGGCGCTGGAATCAATTGCTGAAACCTTGAAGCTCTTCGGCAGCTACCCTGTGCATGACCTCTGCAAACAAGGGGATCTATCCCAAGTAGCAAAAGCCCTGCCCTCTGAGGGGAAAGCGCGTCCAACGTAGAATCGAAATGACCAAGGACTGCTGTCTTGAGCGCTCAGGCAGACCAGGATCACTTCACAGGGCTCGGTAGCTTTGCCAAGCTTGCCAAAAAATGTAAAGAGAAAGAATGGCCAGGAAGCCCCGAAACAACAGACTGACGGTTTCATCGGGCAATTTGGGCAGGGTGCGTGTGCTAATCTGTACACCGATTAACCCCCCTGTGCCCAAGATTAAACCAGGGATCCAGAGCACATTTTGGTGGATAGTGCCGTCCCCCAACCCCAGGCCATTCCAGATCCAATCGCTGAGGCCCGCATGGCTGGCAGTGGCAGCAACTGCTGTGATTACAATGGCCCCCAGACTGGTCTGAATCGCCACTTTGATTGTCTCTTTCAGCAGCAGGATCTGCATTGGCACCAGGATCACCCCACCGCCGATGCCAAACAGCCCGGCCAACAAACCGGCAGCGCCACCGGTCAGGGCGCGGGCTAACCAGGGAGACATCTGTCCTGAGGACTTCGCACCACTGTCGCGAACAGCAGCAGGCGGGAACTCTGTCTCCAGGGCTTGGGTGGCCACCTTTTTGCGCAGCTCCACCAGATAAGTGTTGGCCAGCAGCAACACCCCGAAGGCTGTCAACAGCAGGTAGCTGGGAAGGCGACTGGCGATGATCGCCCCCACTTGGGCCGTAAGCAATGCGGGGATCCCCAGCAGGATCACCCGTTTCAGATCCAGCATGCCCATCCGCCAGTTTTGGATGCTGCCCGCAATCGATGTCATAACGATGGAAAGGTTGCTGGTGGCTGCAGCTTGAACCGGTGGGATCCCCAAGCTGACCTGTAAGGGCACCAGGATCGTTCCACCGCCAATGCCCAGAACCCCGGCTAGGATCCCTGCCACCAGGCCGCCAATTGCCAAGGCCAACTCCATCCCCTACCACTCCCCACCGCTGCCCTATCTTGCTGGCCAAAAAGCCGCCATCATCGTAACATTCTCCAGTCCTGGCAAGACTAGCAGGGATACATCGGTCGAGAAGCCTTGGGTGTGGGGTTGAAAAGAGGCGCATCATAATAATGTTGGACAGTAAATAACAGTAAATATTGGACAGTCGTACCGCCTTGGTGCAGATCGCGCCAGCATGTCAACTTCATCCATAGGCAAGGAAGCCTTCATGGTTGCCATCCATCCGGCAAATGATCTGGGTGCTCTGAAAAATCCGGGTTCCACGGCAAGAGGATCCCAGCCTGCTTGGTGGCCTCCATCTGGGCGGCAACAGGGAACTGTGGCCCCTCTGCAACCTCTGGGGCTGGTTGCTTTGGAAGGTTTGGCCACCTGGGGAGATCGCCTGTTGGGCTTGGATCGGGTGAGGGGCTATTTGGTGGAAATTCAAGAGCACAACACCCTGCTGCTCAATCCCCATCATGTCCATTCTTTCCAAGGCGCTTACGGTTTGTGGGTAGAGTCAGAAGGGGATCAAGCGTGGATTTGGCTCAGTCGGGAGCAAGAGGGGCAAATCTTGCGCATTCCCATGTCCGCTCTGCAGCAACCGGGATCCCTGGAAGCCTTTCCAGTGTGTAGGTGCCCCTACCCTATCGAAGGGATCGCCCTCTGGAGCGATCCCCACACGGGAAACCGCTACCTCTATGCCACCTGCTACCGACGGGGAAAAATCCTGCAACTGGATCCCAGCCGTGGCCTTATTGTGCAGGAGATGCCCGCCCCTGGGGTTGGCCGAGAACAGATTGCGGTGCAGGGAGACTACCTCTGGGTGAGCGATCGGGTGGAAGAGACGATCTACGTGCTGGAGCGCCAGACCGGGCGAGAACTGGCCCGTATCCTCACCCCTTCTCCTGGGCCGACAGGCTTGGCCCATTGGCGGGGGCAACTCTGGGTGGCCTATGCCCACGAAGAAGCCTACATCCACGACAACCCCAACGCTCCAGATCCCTTGTCGGTGGCCCTGCGCGATAAAACCTGGGTGGCCCCCCTACGCCTGCGGCCTTTGGATCCCCCTAGCTCCCCCGACCCCTCTGGCGGCAGTGGAACCGAGGCCGAGGATTCCCCCATTGCCTGTCCGGTAGTTTTTCAGCCCCAGTGTCTGGGGGAACGCGCCACCTACACCCTCTCCCACGGCTATCGGGTGGAGCTGACCTATGTGGAAGAAATTGCCCAAGAAGAGCCGCGCTTCCTGCCCGATTTGGTCTGGCGAATTGCCTTGCCCTGCAACAGCCTTCGCCAACGGGTGCGCAGCCTGCACTGGGTAGGTCTGCCGTTTGAAGTGGAAGAGCAATCTGGCCAACAGGTGGCGGTGTTTTCGCTGGGATCCCTGGGGGCCCATGAGGTGCGCTTGTTTGGCTGGCGGGCGGTGCTGGATCTCTACAGTATCAAGTACTGCATCGATCCACTGGATGTAGAGGCTGCCGTTTTGCCCAGGGAGCTACGGGATCGCTACTTGGTGGACGATGACTACCTGGCCATGGACACCTCGATTGTCCGAGAGGCAGCGCGGCTGGCCGTTGGCAGCGAGACCAACTTGCTGCGCAAAATGCTCAATATCCGGGCCTATGTTTACGACAAGCTCTCCTACCGGGTCACCTCTCGCATTGATCCGCCGGATGAGGTTTTGCGGCGTGGCTCCGGTTCTTGTGGCGAATATGTGGGGGTGCTGTTGGCTTTGGCCCGCCTCAATGGGATCCCTTGCCGCACGGTGGGGCGCTACAAATGCCCACCTCACCCAGAACTGAAAGGGATCCCGCTGTTTCCCCAGTACAACCACGTGTGGATTGAGTTTTATCTGCCCGGCTGGGGTTGGGTGCCGATGGAGTCGAACCCCGACGATCGGGGGGAGCGCCCCTATTCGCAGCGCTACTTCATGGGCTTGCCCTGGACCCATGCCGAGATCGCCAAAGGGATCCCTTTCGAGACGATCAACACCGACCAAGCCTCAATTGGGGAGCTGGCCATTAACCATGTGCAGTTTCGCATCTTAGAAGAAATTTGAAAGGCGAATAGAGTGAGAAAACGGGCCTGAGATTGGCCAACACTGCTCCGGGAGTGATTTTTGCCGAAGATAACAATGTGGCTCCTGATGTGGTGTGGGTAAGCCGCTCTCGGCTGAGAACAGCGTTAGGGGCGGATGGCAAACTGATACATTTACGCTGAACACTGCTGAGCGTTACTGCTCAGCGGTGAAGCGATAGCATTCTGTCCGTTTCCGTTGTCGCTACGCGACGCTAACGCGACCGCGTCAGCGGGACGGAGTCCAAACAGAAAGGCGGTATCCCGCAAAGCCCTGAGCATAACACCCAGAGCGCCTTGCCAATCTCGTGGTAGCCTATGGTTGCACTTTGGGCATCTAAACACCTTTGCGCCACCCAACTTAGTGTGGATGTGCCCGCACTTGGTACAGGTTTTGCTGGTGTACGCTTCCGATACTTCCACGACAACCACGTTTTTCTTTTGGGCTTGAAACTTCAGGAACTGCTTGAACCGATAGTGCGCCCAGGTGAGCATCGCCCTCGCCGTCTTGCTACCAAACTTCCTCCCCGCCTTGGCAACCATCTTGGCTGACTCGAAAGTAGGGAGGAATATCAATCGGTAGTTATCCGTCAGGAACGCCGCTACCTTACGATGGCACTCGTCCACCAAGTTCCTGATTCTCTCCCGCAGACGAAACGCCGCTTGCCGCATTCGCCTACGCTTGGGCCTCGGCGCTTTACTCAGCCTAGACTGCAGATCGTCTAGGTGGTAGCACAGCCGAGTGATTCTGCCGAAGTCCCCTTTGGCAATATCTACAAAACCTGCCCCATCAAACCCTGTAAGGAAGCTTCTTACCCCAGAGTCAAGCGCAATCACCCCCTTTGCTAACGAACACTGCTCGTTCACGGGCTCAGGGAAGATGGCATACCATCTGTCTTTCGCCCGCATTAGCTCAGTCCCACGTGCCCATTCTCTGGGCATCTCCTCGGATGCACGGAACGCCAAACCTCGGGTGAGTTTCGGATACCACGTCCCATTGCGAAAGTTGCCGGCGTTGAATTGCAGCGTATGCGACCTGTCCCGCACACTGCGAAACCTCGCGTCTTTGCTTCGGCGAAATGCCAACCACGCCTCGACGACCGCGTTCTGCTTGATGTGGCAGGGGGCGTCCTTCACCCACTCAGGCAGGTCGGAGCGCAGGATGATGTCCCGCAGCTTTCTGGCCGTTTTTGGGGCACCATGCTGACGCTGATAGGCAATCGCTTGGTTGTAGCAGTACCGGCACGCCGCTTGCCACCGCTTCCAGACTTTAGCCAGCGCTGGCTCCGGATAAATCCGTATCTTTCTCGATTGCAGCCCGGTATTTTCTGAGTCCGTAGAGCCGACTGCTGAAGCAGTGCAGGATGGTGAGGATATCCTCAACCAGTTCCTGTTGGGGAGAAAGGTGATCGTCATCGAGAACCAAGATTTCGCATCCGTATTGACGGCAGTACCACTCAACGAACTCAAATCCAAACCGGCAGAGTCGATCCCGGTGAGCGACCACAATTGTTCCGACATCTCCCGCACGAACTCGTTCCAATAAGGCAAGGAACTTCGGTCTTTTGAAGTCGAGACTGCTGCCAATCTCTCCGACCACCTCGGCTCCAGGATAGAGGTTAACCAGTCTTGCAATCTGTCTCTCCAAGTCTGGCTTCTGTCCTCGACCGCTGACTCGGGCGTACAAAACGACTCGCTTGGCCTTTTTGGGCGCTCTGATGTAGCTGTCGAGGTCATACCTTCTCGCCCTACCGGATGGTGTACGTACTGCATGGATCCAGCCCTTCTGTTCCCATCGCCTCAAGGTGTGGAGACACACCCCGAAATAATCCGCCGCTTCTCTCAGTTTTACATATCTAGCCATGCCAAGCGGCCATACTGAACATACTGTACATTATTTTCAGTATAGTCCAGCGTATCATTGACTAGAGTCATGCTCCACAGTGCCCCAGAATCGGCGGTAGGAGTGCTGAGCCCTGGAGCTCGCAATATTGGCCAAGATAAGCAAACTAAGCTCAAGCTTTACAGTCGGCTTGGGCTACAGGAGTATTGAGTGGTGGACTGGCAACAGCAACAAATAGAGCTGCACTCCGCGGGCGCGAATGTCGCTTTTTCTTCCCCAGCCTGATGCTGGAATGGCTATGGGCCAACAACAGGGCTCTGCCCCCATCTGGGGCTTGCGTTAAAGACTAGGATAGGAGACTACGGCGGGGCTTGGCTTCGCTCCAGGCACATCCATCCAAAGCAATCCGCTCTACCTCCGAGGCCAGCCTCAATGCTTTCAGGGCCTGTTCCCCACCTACAGAAGGTTGGTTGCCCCCCCGCACGCAATTGATGAAGTGCTCCAGTTCGGCATGCAGCTTGTCGATATTGTCGGTGTGGACTTTCTCAATCAAACAATCCCGCTGGTAGGGCATTTGGCCGTAGTCGCTGGTGCTGCCGACGGATCCCTGGCGGTACACCGAGATCTCATTGTGTAGAAAATCCGCTTCTACCAAGGCATTCTTGCAGTGGACGGCAATTTTGCGCACCTTGCGGTGGGTGACCTTGCTGGCAGTGAGGGTGGCGATGGCACCGTTGGCAAAAGTGAGAGTAGCCGTGACGTAGTCCAGGTAGCCCAGCTTGGAGATGCGGTTGCCGCTGGCGGTAATCTGGGTCACGGGAGATGGGATCAGCTCCAGCAACAGATCGATGTCGTGGATCATCAAGTCGAATACCACCGACACATCGCTGGCGCGGTCGGAATAGGGGCTGAGACGGTGAGCCTCGAAAGCCAGAGGTTCTTCACTTTGCAAGACTTGGCCCAGCTTTTGGAAAACAGGGCTGAAGCGCTCGATGTGCCCCACCTGCAAAATACAATTGCAATCGGCAGCTCGGTTCACCAGCGATTCTGCTTCGCTGATGCTGGCAGCGATGGGCTTTTCGATCAGCACATGTACCCCGGCCTCCAGGCAGGCCATACCCACCTCATGGTGCAGAACCGTCGGCACGGCAATGGCCACGGCAGCTACGTGGGGCAGCAGATCGCGGTAGTCCTCATAAAAATGAACGCGGTGGCGGCTGGCCACATCCAATCCCCGTTCCACGTTGATATCCGCTACCCCCACGACCCGCACATCCTTCATCAGGCTGAAAACGCGGGTGTGGTGCTGGCCCATGTTGCCTACCCCGATCACCCCAACCGGGACAGCTTGCTCTGAATAAGCCAGTGGACGGCGGGGAGAGTTGGCAGAACTCGGGCAGGATCGGGCCATGACGTTTCCACTACCTCCACCACAAGGGTTTCGCGAACCTCGCTCCATCTTTCGGTAACGGAGCGCCGCATTTCACGAAACAAACTTCACAAAGCTTACCATGCCTCCCTTAGATCCAGTTCAAGCCGGGGATGGGCGGCAGGTGCAGCGGGGGCTGTTGGCAGGATTGGGGGCTGAAACAGAACAGCGGCACCGGGCTAGAGCGAAACCACATGCGGGCGTAGAATCCGCTTGGACTGAGGGGCAGGCCAAGCCAAACGGGGAAAAAGAAGACAAAGGACGCCAAAACCAAGGCCACCGCCGTGATGCTCGCCCCGCGCCAAAAGCGGCGATAGCTCTGCCAGCCCAGCAGCACCAACCAAGCCAGGGCTAGGGTGCTAAACGCCAGGGCGCTCATGTAGTGGTAGATAAAAACGCAGCGGCTGACCCTAAACCAAGGCAGGTAATTGGCCGCATAGCCGATCAAAATGAAGGCTTCGAGACCGTGAAAGTGGCGGATCCCTCGCCAGACAAGCACCAAGATGGATCCCGTCCCCAGCCACCACAGCCAAGGATTGCCCAAGCCATGAACAGCTTGCCAGAGGTTGCCCTGACTGCCGAAGTAGTAGGCCACGGGGCGGCCCAAAATTGGCCAGGACCAAGCTCCTGCCGAGGCCAAGGGCGTAGTCAGCCAAGGACGCAAAGCCGGGAACCAAGCCACCAGGGATCGCAAGCTGGTGGAGCAGTAGGGGTGAACAGGGGTCTCTTCGTTCACCACCAGGTGGGCTGCCATGTGGCCGCCGTAGATGGATTGGTTGATGAGCACCAGGGATCGGAAATAATTCTGGATGCCCGTCCAGCTCCAATCCAGAGTTAGTCCCTGTTGGGGATTCAGCTGCAGGTGCGGGATCCACTGAATGGCGTAAAAGGCCAGCGGAGCGAGGATGAAGCAAAACACATAGTGCCACCAGCGCAGATGACGAATCTGGCTCAAAATGCCCAACCGTGGGATCCACTGCGGGCGCAGCCAGACCACTCCCCAGACGAGGATCCCCAACAGAGCAAACATGAAGGCAAACCAGAGGCCATTCCACTTCACCGAAGCTGCCGCCCCCAACAGGATCCCGGAGCAAGCAAAGTGAGCAGCCCGTTGCCAACCTTGGTTTTCTAGACCTCTGAGCAACAGAATGGTCGCTGCCAGCCCAAAGGCTACCAGATACACGTTGATCAGGCCAAAGCGGGATTCCACCAGAAACACCCCATCGGTCAGCAGCAAAACCCCGCTCAACAGAGCAAAGCCCACGTGGTAGGTGAGGCGGTAGGCTAAGCCGGTCAGCAACAGAGGGATCAGGGATCCGCAAAAAGCAGTGGCGAAGCGGAATCCCCACTCGTTGCGGCCAAACACCTGAATGCTAAGGGCAATGAAGTACTTGCCCAAGGGGGGATGCACATCGTAAAAAGCCTTGCCATCCAAGTAATTCTGGGCAAACTCCGGGAAGTACACCTCATCGAACACAGGTGCCGGGAACTCGTCCAGCCGCCACAGGCGCAACCCCAGACCCACCAGAAAGATCCCCAGCGCTCCCCATACCAGCCACTGTCGGGATCCCACAGCACTGTGCGGGGATCCGAGGATGGGCCCAGACAGCAGCAAGCTGCCCTGAGACCGCTCCGGCCCGGGGTCAATGGGGGTTGGCTCTCCAGTCATGGATAGGGCACTCTCAACACTCCGGCGAGGATCCCCAGGGATCCCCAGTGTTACTTTAGCCGACCGTGAAAGTCTAAGCGATTCCAAAGCAAACCACTGCTAGACTGTAGAATTGAATACAAAGTTGGCCAACTTCTGGCCAGTACCCTGTCTGCGCTGGCGCTCCTGAGAGCGGGCGTTTGACGTTCGGTCATCTCAGTGGGGAGGAGACACCGTGGCGACTGGTGGATATGCGTTGGTAGACAGCCTGCACCGGCATGGGGTGCAACACATCTTTGGCTATCCGGGGGGAGCCATCCTCCCCATCTACGACGAGCTGTACAAAGCCGAGTCTCAGGGGCTGCTCAAACATTACCTGGTACGCCACGAACAAGCGGCTGCCCACGCCGCCGACGGATATGCTCGCGCCACCGGCAAGGTGGGGGTGTGTTTTGCTACCTCTGGCCCAGGGGCGACCAACCTGGTGACGGGCATCGCCAACGCCATGATGGACTCTGTACCCATGGTGGTCATCACCGGGCAGGTGCCCCGCCATCTGATTGGCACCGACGGCTTCCAGGAGACGGACATCTTTGGCATCACCCTGCCCATTGTGAAGCACTCCTACGTGGTACGGGATCCGCGCCAAATGTCTCGGATCGTGGCAGAGGCTTTTCACATTGCCGGGACAGGGCGGCCCGGGCCGGTGCTGATCGACATCCCCAAAGATGTGGGCCTGGAAGAGTTTGACTATCAACCCGTCAGCGAGATCAACATCCCCGGCTACAAGCCCACCGTGCGTGGCAACCCACGGCAAATCCACACAGCGGCCAAGCTGATCCTGCAGGCCAAGCGGCCCTTGCTGTATGTGGGAGGTGGGGCGATCATCTCCGGTGCCCACGCCGAAATTGCCGAGCTGGCCCACACCTATCGGATCCCGGTGACCACCACCCTCATGGGCAAAGGGGCTTTCGATGAGAACGATCCCCTGTCGGTGGGGATGCTGGGCATGCACGGCACGGCCTATGCCAACTTCGCCGTCACCGAGTGCGACCTGCTCATTGCGGTGGGGGCCCGCTTTGACGATCGCGTGACCGGCAAGCTAGATGAATTTGCCAAGCACGCCAAAGTCATTCACATCGACATCGACCCAGCCGAGGTGGGCAAAAACCGTGCGCCCGATGTGCCGATTGTAGGGGATGTGCGCACTGTTCTGGTGGAGATGCTGGCTCAACTGAGCAAAATGCCTTCTACTCCAGGCCTAACTCAGGCCTGGCTGGATCGGATCGAGCGCTGGAAGCGGGACTATCCCCTGCAGGTGCCCAGCTACGAAGGCGTGATTGCCCCCCAACAGGTGATCGATGCCTTTCGTCGTCATGCTCCCCACGCCTACTACACCACCGATGTTGGCCAGCATCAGATGTGGGCGGCGCAGTTTCTGCGCAACGGGCCGCGCCAATGGATCTCCAGTTCTGGGCTGGGCACCATGGGCTACGGGTTCCCGGCGGCGATGGGGGTCAAGGTGGCCCTGCCGGATCAAGAGGTGATCTGCATCAGTGGCGACGCCAGCTTCCAGATGAACATGCAAGAGCTGGGCACAGTGGCTCAGTACGGCATTGCCACCAAAGTGGCCATCATCAACAACGGCTGGCAGGGCATGGTGCGGCAGTGGCAGCAGGCCTTCCACGGCGAGCGCTACTCCCACTCGGATATGTCTCCCGGAATGCCGGATTTTGTCAAGCTAGCCGAGGCTTTTGGGGTGAAAGGGATCCGCGTCGATCACCCCGACCAACTGGAAGATGCCATCCAGGAGATCCTCAAGCACGAGGGGCCGGTAGTGGCCGACTTTGTGGTCAAGCGGGACGAAAACTGCTACCCGATGGTGCCTGCCGGCAAAGCTAACTATCAGATGATCGGGCTGCCGGAGAAGCGGCAACTGGAACAAGCCGCCGAGCTGATCTACTGCCCCAATTGCGGCACCAAAAACCCCACCCTGCACAAGTTTTGCGCCGAGTGCGGCACCAAGCTCTAGAATCGGTGGCCTGGCCATCCGGCTAGGAAAGGTGGGATCCCAAGCTCTCTCTGCCGACTCCTGACCCTCACCCCCAGCCCTTCTCCCAAAGGGAGAGGAGAGTTGGGATCAACACTGCTTAGAGGGGTCGGTAAACCCGGTAGTTGATATTGGGGAAGATGTTGTCCATGTATTCCACCTTGGCCAGCCACTGCTCCTCTTCAGGGGTGGCTTTTTCTCGCCGAAACTGACCCTCTTTGATCTTCTCGTAGAGGTGGTTGAAGCGCAGCAGATGGGACTTGGTGCGGCGCACTGCATAGGGAACCATCGTCCCTGTGCGCATGATAAAAGCCCAGTCAGACGATTGAGCCAGTAGCAATTCTCGCGCCGCCTGGTTCAAGGCCCGCCATTCTAGGTCATCGGCAGGCTCGCGACGGCTCAGCTCGATCATCCGCTCGGTGGCCTTGTGCAGGTGGGGGTAGATCCAGGCGTTGGTGGGGTTGAGCCAGTACTCGTGGAAGCCGCGCGCCCCCCAACTGGACTGGGCAGGTTTGCACACCTGCTGGGTGGGGTTCTCCCGCAGGTACTCCGCCAGGTGAGTCATGCGGTAGGTGTTTTGGTCGAAGTAGCTCTTGCGGATGAGAAAATCCAAAAACCAAGGGCCCTCGTACCACCAGTGGCCGAACAACTCCGCATCGTAGGGGGCCACCACCAGCGGCGGGCGGCCCATGACGCTGTACAAATATTCGATTTGCCGCTGGCGATTGAACATAAAGTTGCCCGCATGCTCTGCCGCTTTCTCCCGCGCCCAATAGGGGTCGTAAAGCTGCTTTTGCCCCAGGTCCAGGTTGCGCCCGGTGATGCGGTGGTACTTGATGCCGGTGTTTTTCCGCTGGCCGTTGGGCATGATGTAAGGCTTGATGTACTCGTAGTCGGCCTCATACCCTAGGTCTTTGTAGAACTCGCGGTAAACCGGATCCCCTGGATAGCCCACCTCTGCCGACCACACCTGCTGCGAAGACTCGTGATCCCGACCGAAAACGG
Organism: Thermostichus sp. OS-CIW-26; assembly: GCF_054058395.1. Taxonomy (NCBI): domain Bacteria; kingdom Bacillati; phylum Cyanobacteriota; class Cyanophyceae; order Thermostichales; family Thermostichaceae; genus Thermostichus; species Thermostichus sp. OS-CIW-26. The sequence continues at coordinate 158,953 of NZ_JBSSAG010000002.1, forward strand.
CGACGCCGGTCTCGGTAAAAATAGGGGCGTACATGCCGTAACGAGGCCGGGGCTTGGCGTAGAGAAGACCATGGGCGTCGGTGATCATGTAGCGCAGGCCGGCATCGGCAATCATCCGCTCCAGCCCTTGGTAATAGGCGCATTCCGGCAGCCAGATCCCCCGCGGCCACTGGCCAAAGTGTTCGTTGTAGTGCTCGCAGGCTACGATAAGCTGGGCCCAAACCGCCTGCGGGTACATCTGCATCAAGGGCAGGTAGCCGTGGGTAGCCCCACAGGTGATGATCTCCAGGTTGCCGCTGTCTTGAAACTGCTTAAAAGCCCGCACCAGATCCCGGTCGTAGCGCTCCCAGAGATCCCGCACCATGGCAAATTGCTTGATGTAGTGCTCGGCCAGGTAGCGAATGTGGCCGTTGGTGGTGTTTTTGTCGTACTCCAGTTGGGCCAGTTCTTCTAACTTGGTCAAGTAGTGGTCGTAGCGCTCCTGCAGCAAGGGATCCCGCAGCATCGACACCAAGGGCGGCGTCAGGGACATGGTGAAACGAAAGTCGATGCCATCTCGCTGTAGCCCCTCGAACATGTGCAGCAGCGGCACATAGGTCTCCGTGATGGCTTCGTAGAGCCATTCTTCCTCCAGCACAAAGTCTTGCTCAGGGTGGCGCACAAACGGCAGGTGCGCGTGGAGTACCAAGGCGAGATAACCCATGGCAGCCGGGGATCCTTACAGACAGGGAAAGATAACGGAGCAGACTTACCCTTCTCAGCAGCAAATCTGTAGAGAAGGTTAAGCCCAAGATTGCTACCTATCGTCCAGCATTTCGTCCTTGGGGTCAAGAGCTGGGATCGCTGGGGATCGCTGTTGGGCTCAGCGGTGACGAATGAAGTCGTAGATCTCCAGATACTCCTTGCCAGGATAGTTCCAGGAGTAGTCATAGCTCATGCCTTGAATCTGCAGTTGACGGAACTGGTCAGGAGCGGTGTACCAAAGGTCGATGGCCCGATCCAGAGCCGACTCCAAAGCAGCTGGATCTGTGTGATAAAAGACGTAGCCGTTGCGTTGCTCGGGCAATTTGTGGGGATCGTAGTCGCGGTCGAAGACGGTATCCACCAGGCCGCCCACTCCTCTCACCACCGGAACCGTGCCATACTTCAAGCCAATCAGCTGGGTGAGTCCACAGGGTTCGTAGTGGCTGGGCACTACGATGATGTCTGCCCCCGCATAGATAAGGTGGGAAAGTTCTTCGTTAAAGCCCAACTCAATGTGAACATCGGGGTTGTTGTTGAGGTAGCTTTTCTCGTGGGCAAACCAAGCGCCGATCCCTCGCTCCGTAGCGGATCCCAGCAGAACAAATTGGGCATTTTTGAACAGGGAGCGGTAGATGGCATGATGCACCAAATGCACGCCCTTTTGCTCGTCCAATCGCCCGATATAGGCCACGATAGGCTTGTCAACATCCTGCAGTAGCAGCCGATCCCGCAGAGCTTTTTTGTTTTTAGCTTTATTTTCCAGCGTTTGAGCAGTGTAGCGCACGGGGATAAAGCGGTCGATCTCCGGGTTCCAAATGTCGTAATCGATGCCATTCAAAACGCCGCGAAACTTGTGCCGGTGCAAGTAGAGGGTATGGCCAAGTCCATAGCCGTAGTCGCCAAATTGCACCTCCAGCGCGTGATTGGGAGAGACCGTAGTGACAAAGTTGGAAAAAACAATTCCCCCCTTCATAAAGTTGAGAGAAAAGGGGTTGAAGTTATCGCGCAAACGGTCGTAGTGGAAGTAGTAGGGTTCGCGGTTGAGGCCGGTAGCCCAAAGAATCTCTGGGCCGCCAAAGCCTTGGTGTTTGAAGTTGTGAACGGTGTAGCACACCCGCTGGTTTCCCATGCCGTGGTACTTGTAGATCTCAAACAGCAGCACCGGTACCAACCCTGTCTGCCAGTCGTGGCAATGGATGATGTCGGGGCGCTTGTTGCTTTGTAGGAGAAACTCTAGAGCCGCCTTGCTGAAAAAAGCAAAACGCATGTTGTCATCCGGGCAGCCGTAATAACACCCGCGATTAAAGAAGTTGTCTCCTGAGTGAGGCTCAATAAAAAAGCAAAGGCGGCCATGCACCCAGCCGCAGTACACCGAGCAGTGAATGGCTCCCCCGTACCAGGGCACCCAGAGATCGCGATAGGCGTCGTGCAAACCCCAGATCTGGTCGTAGCGCATGGTGTCATACTTGGGCAAAACCAGCTCGACACAGTGCCCCCGCACTTCCAGCTCCCGGCTGAGGCCGTACACCACATCCCCCAGTCCCCCCGCCTTGATGACCGGGGCACATTCAGACGCAATCTGCACGATGTACATTTCGAGATCTCCTGTAGCAGAGCCTTACCTTTCTTCACAAAACGATAATCGTTTTTGGCCCCGACAGAACATCCCTCGCAGCGGCAAGGGATCCCCACAATTAGGGATCCTCACTTTAGATAACCTCTGGGCAGACTGGGTTCAGGCTCAAGCGGCGCCATTTGCTCAGGAACCTGATCTACGGGAGCAGCTCTCTACGGAATTAGGGTCATTTGATTCAAACTAGGGCCCTGCACCCCCACTCAAAACGTTGGTCGCGTCAGCGTTGCGGAGCGATAATGCACAAGGCCAGAAGGCTTTTCTCAATAGCCCAGGCGTCTTACCCTAACCTGAAACGGCTATGAACGGTTGACCCCGGCATATGGGCACCGTTCTTCGATCCGAGTGTGCAGCTCATCTTCCGAGAAAGCAGCAACCGAAGTACCCTGTTTAGGATCTAGGCATGCCAGAGAAGGGGGCCGGATGGATCCCGGCTTTGCCAAACCAGAACGTTTTTCACATGGGATCTATGAGCACCGTTCCTCAGGCAGGGATCCTTCAAGGTCACGCGAACTCAATACCACTGCTGAGCGTAAAGGCGCTGCACCAAATAAAACACGAATAGGTTGACATCCACGCGCCGCTCGTCGATCATAAAAGACTCGATGGTGCTGGCCGGGGATCCTTCGGTGGTACAGCGGAAGAACTTGCGGCCATTCAAGGATCCCTCAGCAAACAGCACGCTAAATTGCTTCTTGCCTCCTGCAAACGCGCCGACCAGCGTCTTGCCTTCCAGGCGCAGCTCCAGATCGCTGACTCCGCGCTTTTGAAAAGCCGCAATGGCCGCCGGGATCACCTCTTCCGTGATCTGTTGCTCGAAGGGCTTTTCTTCCTTAGCAACTTTTTTCGCAGCGGCTTTGGGGGAATCCTCAGCAGCAGGCTTGGCAGCTTCAGCGGGTTTCTCGGCAGCAGCGGCCTCGGGGGTGGGTTCTCCAGACATGGGGAAACGCTCCGACAATCAGATGGGTAAAAGCCTTAGATGCAGAACAATCAAAAACTCTGTCCAGAACCGGCAAAGAGCTAGCCCTTGGGGATGTATTGGCCGACAATTTCTTCAGCAGGGATCTGTGGAAAGCCCATGCTGAAGTTGGGGGCACGCCCCTGCAGGTTGTAGGCAATCTCCCCTTGCTTGAGCAGGGAGCGGATGAAATGTTCCAGGTCAGACCCAATGCGGCGGATGTTGTACTCGGTCAAATCTCGCCCTCGGTACTCTTCCACCAGTTCCTCGAAACGGGCATAGACCTTCTGGAGCGCAGCATCCGTCCAGACCAGCTCGTTGTCCGGATCCACATCGAGAGTAAACAGGTCGTCGCGGGGCACGAAGTTGTTGTCGGCAGTAACTTCACCGGCAAAGATATGGACGTGACGAGTGGTGCATTTCAGCATTGCGATGGCTCCGCTCCGGATCTAACCTGCTAAACAGCGTATCATTACCTAGCGCTTGTGGGGGATCCGCTATTTGCCCTCGACTTGTTCCGGCCCTCTCTATGTCTGCTGTTAATGTCTGCTGTTATTCCCCAACTGGAACGCCTGCACATAGAGGTGACCAACGTTTGCAACTTTAAGTGCGAGTTTTGTCCAGATGGGATCATGCAACGGCGGCGGGGGCACATGGAGCCCGCTCTGCTGGAGCAGATTTTGGAGGAAGTAGCGGCAACAGGGCTGGCCCGCGTGATGGCTTTTCACCTGATGGGGGAGCCGCTGCTCTACCCATACCTTTTCGAGGGTATTCGCAGGGCCGCTGAGCTTGGCCTTCGCCTGCACCTGACCAGCAACGGCAGCACCTTTGCCCTCTGGCCGGAGCACATTGAAAAGCTGAACCGCAGCCCCTTTGCTAAGCTAACCATTTCCCTGCAAACTCCCGATCCAGTCACCTTCAGCATTCGCGGAGCACCTCCCCGCCTCACGCCGGAGCGCTACTTTGCTGGGATTACCCAATTTCTGCAGGTGCACTTGCGCTCCTCCAGCCCTACGCAGGTGCATCTCAAATTCCTGGATACTAGCCCCCACCCGTTTTTGGTGCCGCATAAGGCTCTTTCGGTGATCGATTCTGCACAGCAGATGCGCGCTCAGCTCTCGGCTTGGGCCAGACGAGCTTTGCAAGGGATCCCGGATGCACCGGCTCTCGATTGGGTAGAAGCCCAGATTGCTACTTACCGACCGGGCCGCTGGCAGCAGATCCGCATCCATCCCCGCTTGGTTTTGGAAACGTTTCCCTTGGACAGTTGGGGCAACGTGGAGACAGACCGGGTAATCCCAGCTCGCTGGGGATACTGCAATGGCGCTTCCGGTCAGGCGGGGATCCTCTACGACGGCACGGTGGTGCCCTGTTGCAAGGACTATGAAGGGCAAATCCCGCTGGGGCAAGTGACGCTGGGGGGATCCCTGGCCGAGATTTTGCGGGGCCAACCGGCCTGTGCGCTGCGGCGGGGGTTCAATCGTCTGCAGGTGAACCATCCCGTTTGCCAGCGCTGTATGGGTGGAGACACTTGCATCAAAGCCTTGGCCAGACAAGTGGGTTCCGTTGTCTACTTCAAGGTGTATCGGCCTTGGAAACAGAGGCTGGATCCCGGTTGGGGACAAGTGTAGACAGTTTCGGGAAAAGTCAACGCCCCACAGCAGCGGTTTCCCTGCCGTGGGCATAGCAACAACGTGACTTTCTTTCGTGATTTCTTCTAAGGGGCTCACGCATTGGGAGGAAGTTCCAAGGCCAGCGGCCCCAGCAAGCCCTTGCGATAGTCGTTGAGAATTTGCCGTGCTGCCCGTTGAGGATCCCCTTGATACCGCCGCTCGGCCAACTCCTGCACTGCGGCACCACCGGGAGGGATCGGATCCGGCCAACCGTAGCGCCTTTGTAGGAGAGATCGGGCTTGGGGCTGCACCCTCAGCACTTGATCCAAAAAGTGGGCCGCCACCCGTTCGGGATCGTAGGCCGCTTCGCCGATGTCATCGCAGATGGCCAACAGAGAAGCCGCCTGTTGATCCGGCAGAGAGGGCGGTAGGATGCCCGGCGAGTCCAACAGATCCAACTCTCCCCCCAGCCGCACCCACCGCAGTTGCCGCGTCACTCCAGGACGTGCTGCGCTCTCGGCTGCCCGCCGCCCCAAAAGCCGATTCAGCAGAGCAGATTTGCCCACATTGGGAAAGCCCACCACCACCGCCCGAACGGCCCGCGGTCGCATTCCCCGCTGTTGACGCCGCATATTGACCGATTGCCCCAGTTGCAAGACCGCCTGCTTGAGGCGATTCACCCCTTCTCCTGAGCGGCCATTGGTGGGATAGACAGGGATCCCTTGCCGTAAAAAATACTCCTGCCAAGCTTTCAGATCCCCAGCCTCAATGCAGTCCGCCCTGTTCAGAGCCAGGAGGCGAGGTTTTTCCCCCAGCCACCGGCCCAGCTCAGGATGACGACTGGCCAACGGGATCCGCGCATCCAACACCTCGATGACTGCATCCACCCGCTGCAACTCTTCCCGCAACTGGCCAATTGCCTTGGCAATATGGCCGGGATACCACTGGATGGCCAGAGAACTCATGCCGCCAGAACCCTAGAAGTGGACAGCAGAAATCAACAGTGGGATCCAATCTAGCCCGATTCCCCAAAAGAGGCTCGACCTGCCGGCTGAAGTAGCCAATAATACAACGTGAGTGCCGCTGGGATCCCTTTCCTGGGCAACCTAATGTTTAACCAACGGGGGTGCGGGGGCAACAAGCCCCGCGCTCTACCCGCAGGGTTAGCGTCGGGATACATGGATCCCTGCATGCTATACCATTATCTTTTTTCTTTTTAGTACCCAGGAATGCTGGGGAAGGGAAACCACCTGTCCAGTTGTTCTGTCGGGGGTCGTAGACCTAGACAAGTGGCGTGGGGTAGGAATACCCAACCGCGAGGTAAAGACTCCATCCCGCTGACGCCAAGGGAAGCCCGCGCTCTGTCCGTAGGACGAGCGCCGGGAGGATGTCACGAATGCTAGGGTCTGTAACAGAGGGGAGCTTGCTCAAGATCGACAGGGATCCTCAGCCAGCCGAGCCAAAGCTTCCAAATCAGCACCCACCACGCGGTTGAGAATCCATTCGGGATGTTGCTGGGCACCCATGCGTCGATAGAACTCAATCGCCGGCTGGTTCCAATCCAAAACCATCCACTCCAGCCGCCCATATCCTTTGGCCACCGCCTCCTGAGCCACCCGCGCCAGGAGCGCTTTGCCAATGCCTCTGCCGCGAAACTCCGGCAACACGAACAGATCCTCAAGGTAAATCCCTGGTCGGGTCAGGAACGTGGAAAAATTGCGGAAGTAGAGGGCAAATCCCACCGCTCGCCCCTCCACTTCTGCCAACAACGCCGAGGCCAAAGCCTCTGGGCCAAACAAATAGTGGCGCAACAGATCAGCGGATCCCGTTACCAGGTGGCTCAGCTTCTCGTACTCGGCCAAGGCGCAGATGAGGTCAAACAAAACGGGCACATCTAAGGCAGTGGCAGGACGGATTTCCATACTTTTGCCTGGCTTCACAACCAATTCCTTGAATTTCCTGAGATACCGGCACGAGAACAGACCACAGTTTATTCTTGTTGTGGACAGAACGCCCAGGCAGCATCTTTTGGACGCGCAGCGTGGTGGGGGCAGCGGCAGGGGCCCAGAGGACTCACCGCACAAGGCAGGTAGGGTGACCGAGAAAAGTAACGGCAGAAGGGATCCCAGGGCAAGCCACAAGAGAGAGTTGGTACGGCCCGGTGGGCGCGCTCGTCCCGGATTGAGAAGCGACGGGATCCACTCTTTTCCAGCAGAGGGATCAACTGCGCCAAGAACGTCAGCCCTAACCACAAACCAACTCCCACTCAGCGCTTGCACAATTGCCCTCCCCCGTCGGCCAACAGCGTTGTCTTCCAACCAGAATCAGCCTCGGCCAGCCTGCTTGCCCAGGACTAGCGTGGCAGCCCGTTTTGGAGCTGTCCTTCCCTGCCGGCAAGAACCCGAGAAAAACCGATTAGAGTGAAATATGGACTGACCCGCTGAGCCTTCCGATTCCATGACCACCTCCACCCTTGATGCTGCTGCCATCCTTGAAGCGTTGCGCCCTGTTCAAGATCCGGAGCTGCGCCGCAGCCTGGTGGAACTGAACATGATCCGGGATATTCGCGTCGAGCCTGGGCGAGTGGCCTTTACCCTGGTGCTGACCACGCCGGCCTGCCCTTTGCGAGAATCCATTGTCGAGGAGTGCAAAGCTGCCATCCGCCAGCTGGCCCCCATCGAAGCCATTGATGTTACGGTAACGGCAGAAACCCCCCGTTCCCCTTCCCTGCCGAATCGCCAGTCCATCCCCGGTGTGCGCAACATCATCGCCATTTCCAGCGGCAAGGGGGGAGTGGGCAAAACTTCGGTGTCGGTAAATGTGGCCGTGGCGCTGGCCCAAAGTGGAGCGCGGGTGGGGCTGCTGGATGCCGACATTTACGGCCCCAATGTGCCGCTGATGCTGGGCCTGCAGGATCGGTCTCTGGTTGTGCAAAAACGGGAGGACGGCGGCGAGGATATCTTCCCCCTGGAAAATTACGGCGTCAAGATGGTGTCGATGGGCCTCTTGGTGGGACGGGATCAGCCGGTGATCTGGCGGGGGCCAATGTTAAACGGGGTGATCCGGCAATTTCTCTATCAGGTGCAGTGGGGAGAGTTGGACTACTTGGTTGTGGATATGCCCCCCGGCACCGGCGATGCCCAATTGACCCTAGTGCAGGCAGTGCCGCTGGCAGGAGCTGTGATCGTCACCACGCCACAATCGGTGGCCCTGCTGGACAGTCGCAAGGGCTTGAACATGTTTCGGCAGTTGGGGGTGCCCATCCTGGGTATTGTGGAAAACATGAGCTACTTCATCCCGCCCGACCTGCCGGATCGCCAGTACGATATTTTCGGCTCGGAAGGGGGAGAGACCACGGCCCGCGAGCTTGGTGTCCCGCTGCTGGGGCGGATCCCGCTGGAAATCGCCCTGCGCCAAGGGGGAGATATGGGTACGCCTATTGTCATCGGCCAACCTGAGTCGGCTTCAGCCCGGGCCTTGAAGCAGATTGCCAAAACCTTGGCAGGCCGCGTTTCGATGCTGGCTTTGGGGGCAGGCTAGAAGCGCTCTGCTTCCACCAACGAGACCCCGAAGCTGCGTCCCCCCACCACAATCCCCTCTTGGGCCTTGCCGCGCACGGTTACAGTGCTGTTCATGGCCGGCAGCCCCTTGTCGGTGATGACCCAAAGGGAACCGCTGTTGTCTTGGAGCTCATACACACCCTGGCCGAACACCCCTATCTGGTTCACCACGCGACCGCGGACATACACATCGGTGTAGCGGGAGGGATTTTGCTCTACGGTGGCGATGGGAGTTGTGCCGATGCCCAGACGCGCCAGTTGCCCACACCCTGCCAGGGCTAAGCTGAGGCCCAGCAGGAGCGCCAGGGATCCGCCGCGGAACGATTGGCCAAGTTGCTGTTTCATGGGTTGCTTCCATTACGAGCACCTGCTCCCACCATAGCAAGCCGGCAGCCGATCCACGGCCAAGTCAGAACTTCTCGCCAATGCCGAAGTGCAGTTGGCCTTGGCCAGCGCCACCTTGCCCGATGGCGTAGTCGATGCGCAACGGCCCCAAGGGAGATTGGATGCGAATGCCGACCCCCAGCCCCAAACCACTGCCCGGCTTGTTGCGCACCAGGGCAGGATTGCCGGCCACCGCAGCTCCACTGCCCAAATCGGTGCCGTAGTCGGCAAAGACCACTGCCCCCACCGGGTCGAAAATGGGAAAGCGCAATTCGGCGGTTGCGGTGGCAAAGCTGCGACCGGAACCGATACCCCCCTCGAAAAAGCCCCGCACCGAGTTGCCGCCACCAATGGCAAAAGCATCGTAGGGAGCCAAGTCGCCGATGGTCGTGCCTGCTCGCACATCAAAGGCCAATACCTGCGGTCGCTCGCTGCGGGTTTCAAACAGGTTGACGGGAATGAACTGGCTGTAGCCGGCCTCGAGGCGGTTGGCATTCAAGCCATTTTGAAACAGACGTACCGACTGTTCTGTGGAGATGCGAAAGACCGAGCCCTGGCTGGGGCTGTTGGGGTTGTCGCGGGCGTCGTTGACGAGGCCAAACCGCAAGGTGGTGTAGCTGTCTTGGCCGCTCTCGCTGAAGGTAATCGGGTTGCCCAGCACATCGAAGCGCTGCTGCTCCCCGTTGCTGTTGCGAGCTTCTACAAATTGGATGCGGGTGCCCAAGCTGGCCCGCCAATTGCCCCCAATCGGGCGAGAGAAAGTCACCCCGCCGCCAAGACGGTTGATGCGCACGGGATCCCCATTGGGCAGGGTGAATCCCTCATTAAAGACAAAGCTGGAGCTCTGCTGGTTGGAGATGTTGACGTTGTAGGAGGTGGGAATGTCCAGCGTGGCAATCCGCGGGTCGGTGAAGTTTAAGTCGAAGAGGGTTTCGTTGGTGCCCACCTGCACGTTGAAGCTGGCACTTTGGTTGTTGCCGCCCAAGTTTTGTTCGGAGACGTTGAGGCCGGCGAAGACCCCTGTGGCGGAGCTAACGCCGATGGTGCCGCCCAAGGTACCGGTGCGACGTTCTTCCACGTTCACCACCACCACCACCTTGTCGGGATCCTGGCCGGGGTTGAGCCCCACATTCACATCTTGAAACAGGTTGAGATTAAAAACCGCCTGCAGGTCTTCCTGGATTTGGTTGCGGTTAAACACATCCCCCGGCTTGGACTTCAACTCGCGGGTGATGATGAAGTCACGGGTTTTGGTGTTGCCCTGAACGCGAATATCCTCGATCACCCCTTCGGCGATTTCCAGGGTGATGGTGCCGTCTTCAGAGGAGCGCACATCCGTCACTTTGGCCAGCACGTAACCCTTATCGGCGTACCACTGCTCGATCTCGGCCACAGCCAGTTGCAGCTCGCCGAAGTTGAGCACCCGCCCTTCCTGGTCGGCAAAGGCGGCCCGCAGCACTTCCGGATCCAGAACTTTCGCCCCTTCTGTGCGCACCGCTTTGAGAATGGGGTTGGGCTTGACCTCAAAGGTGACCCGCACTCCCAAGGGTGTATCGGAAGGCACCGCCCGCACATCGGCAAACAAACCGGTGGCAAACACGGCATTGATGTCTTCCCGCAACTGGGATCGGGTGGAAACCTCGCCGGCGCGGGTGCGGATGACGCTGTAAACCCGGTTGATCAGCTCCGGATCTTCAGTGCCCTCAACCACTACCTCCGCTACCAACACTTCTGGCTCGCCGGCAGTGGGGGGTGGGGTGGGGGAGGGCTGGGCGGGGGTGTCGCCACCGGTGCGCAGGTCGAGGGTGCCGGGCTGAGGAACCGATTGCGCCCAAGCCGGGGATCCCATCAGCAGAGCGCTACGGGACGCTTCAGCAAACGCAAAAGCGGTGCAGAGCACCATCCCGCGGGTGAGCGCTGAAGTTAGCCAAGGGCGAAGTTGCCTGGAACGATTCATGGGGATCCCTCGCACACCAAAAAGCAAGATTGCAGAGCCGGGCCAAGCTTGCGTTAAAACCCTCTGCCGCCCAGCAGCGGACAATTGCCCTGGATTATATCAATCCCCATCCACCCAGATCCGAGCGTGGCCGCGAACCGGATTGCGGACTTGGGCAGTCTGGAGTGCAAAAAGCAGCCTCCCCCGCTCAAGGCAGGCGCAGGGATCCCCTACAGCGCTGGCCGCAAGACCTCGGCTCGACTTCCTCGGCAGCTAGGTTGACTTGGGAGTTGAGGATGACGACGGTGATGGGAGCAGGAGTGGGAGGCAAAGAGCGGCTGCTCCTCCAGCCCCAACTGTCGGCGTACTGTTGTGGGGGAACGTTGGGCAGGATCAGGACGGTGTTTTGCAGGACGTTGCTTTGCAGGGTGGTGGCGTTGCCGTTCAGGATCGCCATCTGCTGGGTGTGGGAAGTCTGAGCCAGGACGGCTGGAGCAAACCCGAAGCCGAGCAGAGCTGCCACTCCGGGGAGGAGGAGTTGGGTGGACAACATCGAGGATTCTCCACAAGACGCCAGGATGCCGACACTTTAGCTTGCTTTGCCCTCCGCTGAGTTGCCGCAAAAAAAGCTACGTGATGGGGAGGGATCCCTGCTGGGGACGTACAGCCGCGCGGCCCAAACCCACAAAAAGGCCTGCAGAGAGTACTCTGTGCAGGCCCGTCTTGCTCGTCTGGATTGTCTTGATGGAGCTCAGAAGGAGAAACCGGCCCCCGCTCAGGAGCCGCAGGGGAAAATCAGCTCTCCGGCTCAAACACCTTCAGATCCACCACCTTCCCCCCTTGGAAAGTCCAGTGGGCAAAGGTGCCGGCCACCTCCCCATTCTCATCGAAGTTGATGGATCCAGAGGCGCCGGTGTAGAAGATGTCTTCCCCTTTGCCGATCAGCTCCACCGCCTTGGCCCACTCTCCGGGCAGGATCTCGGTGCCGGGGGGATTGGCCACTTCCCGCAAAGCATCCCGAACAGCAGTGCCATCGGTGCTGCCGGCTTTCTGAATGGCCAGAGCCAGGACAAAAGCGGCATCGTAGGCGGTGTCGATGTAGGGGGTGGGGGGCAGCTCCCCGTAGGCGGCTTTGTAGGCTTCGGCAAAGATTTGGTAAGCCTTGCTATCGGTGAGGGCCTGGGGCGAAACGCCGATGGATCCCTCTAGCTTTTCGGCTCCCACCTGGGCTGCCACATCGGGAGAGCGCATGCCATCGGTGAAGACAAAGCGGTCAAACAGTCCTTCTTCCAAAGCTTGCCGCAAAATGACCACACCGTTTTCGGGGTAGCCGATCAGCACCAATGCCTGGGGATCCCCTTCCTTCAGTTGGGTCAGCTCACTGCGATAGGAAGCCTTGCCGGGCTCGTAGGGAACCGACTTGGTGATGGTGCCGCCCCGCTTTTCAAAAGCCGTCTTAAAGCTGTCGGCAAGGCCCTGGCCGTAGTCGTTGTTAATGTAAATAATGGCCAGGCGCTCCAGCTTCTCTTCACGGGTGATCTGGGCCAAGGCCACCCCTTGGTAGGCGTCGGAAGGAACCGTGCGAAACAGAAAATCGTTGTCCTCCAGGGTGGTGATGGTGGGGGCGGTGGAAGCGGGGGAAATTTGCGGGATCCGATTGGGAACAGAAACCGTCGTGGCCACCGGGATGGTGATGCCACTGCCCAAGGCGCCGATAATGCCGGTCACCTTCTCCACGTTGACCAACCGCTGAGCTGCGTCGATAGCTGGCTGAGCCGACGTCTGGTCATCCGCTTCGACCACTTGGGCAGGGGATCCCAAAATGCCACCGGCGGCGTTGATTTGGTCAATCGCCAGCTTGATCCCCTTGAGGCAGTTTTCCCCGAAGGCCTGCAGATCCCCGGTAAGAGACATCAAGGCCCCGATTTTGACCGGCCCTTGAGTGGCCTGCTGAGCCGTGCTGGGCAGCAGAGTGGTGGCAAGAGCAGCCGCCGTCAGGGCAGCCGCCGCTGCAAAGGCCCGTCGGGTGAGTTTATTCATGCGAGACATAGCCGACAACCTCCTGTGAGGGAAGGGAAAGTAGAACTCAGATCCCAAAGGTCAAGTAAAGTCAAGTGTTGAGTCGTAGCAGTCAGACGTTGACTCACCTCAAAGCGTTCCCCACTTCCTCAAGAAAAGATGGCTCCAGAAAACAGGCGGGCCAGACTCAGGATCTCGCCCGTTCCTTGGCTGCGGCCTCCAGGGGCAGTTGTCCCCCTGGGGATCCGGGAAGGATAATGGGCAAACTCGGCAATGGGCTCATTATGGGCTCATTATATGTTTGAAATACTGAACTCATCGGTCGGCGGGGTTTTCCCAAGGCAGCGGCGTGATTGTTATCGACGACATCTCCAAGCGGTTTGGCGGCATTAGCGCGGTGGATCACTGTTCCTTCCGCATCGAAACCGGTCGGATTACGGGCTTGATTGGCCCGAATGGGGCCGGGAAGACCACGCTTTTTAACATCATCGCCGGGTTTATTCGGCCCAGCAGCGGGCGCATCTGGCTGGATGGGGAAGACATCACCGGCTTGCCCCCTCACCATCTGTTCCGTCGAGGGCTGGTGCGCACCTTTCAGATCCCGCGGGAGTTTGGCCGCATGACCGTCTTGGAGAACTTGATGGTGGTTCCCCCCAACCAGATAGGGGAAAACCTATTCGCCACTTGGTTCAGTTGGCGGCGGGTGCAACGACAAGAACGCAACCTGCAAGCTCGGGCGGAAGAGGTTCTGGAACGGCTGAACCTGATCCATCTGCGGGATCAACTGGCCATCACCCTTTCCGGCGGGCAAAAAAAACTCTTGGAACTGGGACGTACCTTGATGACCGATGCGCGGGTGATCCTGCTGGATGAACCGGGGGCTGGCGTCAACCGCACCCTGCTGGCGGATTTGATGCGCTTTATCGAGTATCTCAACCGCGAGCGGGGCTGCACCTTTTGCATCATCGAGCACGATCTGGATCTGGTGACCCGTCTCTGCGACCACGTGGTGGTCATGGCTGCCGGCAAGGTTCTCACCCAGGGATCCATGGAGGAGATCAAACAAAACCCAGCCGTGCGGGAGGCCTATTTGGGATCTGTGGCACTGGCCGACTCCCTAAACCCACCCCAGCCCTCCCCTCTGCCTTCGGAGGGATCCCTCTCATGACCCCTTTGCTGGACATCCAGGATCTCTACAGCGGCTACCGGGGGGTGGACATCCTCAAAGGGATCCACCTGAAGGTGAACCCCGGGCAAATGGTGGTGATCATCGGCCCCAATGGAGCCGGCAAATCGACGGTGCTGAAATCCTTATTTGGCTTGGCCACCATCCGCTCAGGCCGAGTGCTGTTTCAGGGATCCGACATCACCCACCTGCCCGCTGAGCAACTGGTGCGACGGGGAATCGGCTTTGTGCCCCAAACCAACAATGTCTTTCCTTCCCTCACCGTGCAAGAGAACCTGGAGATGGGGGCCTTCATCCGACGCGACAACCCTGCCGCCCAACTGGAGCGGGTTTATGAGCTGTTTCCGCCCCTGAAAGAGAAACGACGCCAAGCGGCGGGATCCCTATCGGGTGGACAACGGCAGATGCTGGCCATAGGGCGAGCGTTGATGGTGGAGCCGCAGTTGTTGTTGCTGGATGAGCCGACCGCCGGCCTGTCACCGCTGTACATAGAACAGACCTTCGCCCTCCTGCAAGAGATCAACCGTCTCGGCATCAGCATCCTCATGGTGGAGCAGAATGCCAAGCAGGCCCTGAAGATGGCGGACTGGGGCTATGTCTTGTCCACGGGAGAAAACCGCTTTGAGGATACTGGCCCCAACCTGCTGAGCAATCCTGAGGTGCTGGAGCTGTTCTTGGGCGGGTGAGGCCCTCACCCCCCTCCCCTTTCCCAGAAGGAGAGTCAAGCGGGGCTGGCCAGTTGCTGCTTGCGCAGTTGAGCTGCTTGGTTGAGAAGAGCCTCCACAAACGTCATCGCTTCTTGGGCGGAGTGGCCGGCAGTGAGTTGGGCCAGTTCTTCGCGGCGTTCTCGTTCTCCCAAAAGCTCCACCCGCACAGAAGTTCGCTTTTGGTGCACCACCTTGTGAACCCGCAGGTGGTGATCCGCCAGGGCAGCGATCAGGGGTTGGTGGGTGACGCAGAGGATCTGGTGATCTCGGGCGATGCTGTGCAGCTTGGTGGCGATGGCTTGTGCCACTTTGCCGGACACGCCGGTATCGATCTCGTCGAAAACCATGGTGGCCACCGGATCGATGCGGCTGAATACGGCTTTCAAGGCCAGCAGAAAACGGCTCATCTCGCCGCCCGAGGCAATGCTGGCCAAAGGTTGAAGAGGCTCACCCGGGTTGGGGCTGATCCAAAAGCTCACCTGATCCACCCCCTCTGCTGTCGGGGGGCCGGGTTGGATCTGCACCCGGAATTGCACTGCGCTCATCCCCAGCGGGCTGAGCTCTTCTATGAGGGCCTTTTCCAGTTGACGGGCCGCTTGTTGCCGCAGTTGGGAGAGCGCTTGGCAATGGCGCTCCAGGTCTTGGGCAGCTTTGTCCAGCCGCACCTGCAATTCCTCTAGGTCGGTGTTGTCTCCTCGCAGTTGGGCCAACTCCGTCTGCACCCGCTCCGCATGGGCCATCACCTCAGCCAAGGTCGGGCCGTATTTGCGGCAGGCTTGTCTGAGTTGCGCCAAGCGCCGTTCAATTTTGTTCAACCGACCGGGATCTGCCTCCAGCGTCTCGCCGTAGCGAATTAGCTCTCGCCCCACCTCCTCCACCTGAATGAGAGCGCTGCTGACCATTTCCGCCAGAGGGGCTAGGTCGGGATCCCGCTGGGTCATGGTCTGGAGCAACCGTTCTACCTGGCCCAACAGATCGGCGATGGCCGGTGAGCCGCTGTCGTTTTGATAGAGCAATTGGTGAGCTGCGTAGCTTTGCTGTTGCAGTTCCACGCGGTGGGCCAGGCGCTCCCGTTCCCGCTCCAGCTTGGCCATTTCGTCGGGATCCTCCAGGCGCAGGGCGGCCAGCTCTTGCGCTTGAAACTCCAGCAGGTCTAGCCGTTGCAGGCGCAGTTGTTGGTTTTGCCGGCGGGATTCCACCTCTGTTTTCAGTTGGTTCCAGGTTTGGTAAAGGGCAGCCACTTCTGCCCGTGTTCGCAACAGCTCTTCGCCGCCAAAATCGTCCAGCCAACGGCGCTGGGTTTGCGGAGATTGGATTTGAACGGTTTGCCCCTGGGCGGTGATCTCCACCAATTTGGCCCGCAGGTTGAGCATCTGGGCTTTGTTCACCAGCACCCCATTCACCCGCAGGCGACTGGTGAGCTTGCCGTTGCGCAACACCAGCTCGCGACTACAAACCAGGCCCTCCTCTAGGGGGTCGATGTGCTCTTGTTCTAGCCAGGCTTGCAGTTCAGGATTAGGACTGAAGATCGCTTCCACCAGACCTCGTTCGCTGCCAGTTCGCAGAGCCCGAGCTGTACCTCCTAGAGCTGCATCCAGCGCATCGAGGATGATGGATTTGCCGGCCCCGGTTTCTCCGGTGAGCACGTTTAGCCCCGCTCGAAAGGGGATCTCCAATTGCTCGATCAGGGCAAAGTTCTCGATCCGCAGCAGGCGCAACATAGGGATCCCGTGGGCTCAGCGTGCCGTTGGCAGTTTTCAGGATAGGGCTTGCAGGGGTCGCTCTGTCCCACGTTAGCGTACTCACCATCCCTCGGCGGACGGGTACAGCGGCCAGCGGGGAGTCTGTTATTGCAGGGGTGGGGAGCACCACCTGTTCTGGTTTGGGGATCCCCTCGGGGAAATTGGCAGCCCGGCTCAGCCGGCCAGGGGGTAGCGCTCCATCAGGTAGCAGAGGCAGTCTTGGCGGATGATGCGGCTGTTGAGGGTGAGCATGCCCGGCATGATGGGCACGCTGGTGCGAATTTCTCCGTTGCAGGCATAGAAAAAGCGATCCGCCACATTTTGGCCCTGCTCGTCTTGCACCTCCAGGTGGAAGCCGTTGTTCGTCCAGCCAATGGGGGTGTGGGGGGGAAGCTCCCGAAAATTGAGGAGATCCAAATCCGGCGGGAAGCGGATGTGAGAGGGGGATCCCTCTTGGTCGCCATTCTCTTCCCCAAAGCTGAAGCTCACCTGATCCGGGACTTTGACAATGGCGACGCTGTGGAAGAGGTCAATATCTTGGCTGAGGACAGGGCGCTGCGGGATCGCCGACAGGTGCAGGCAGGCTTCCAGAAATTCGTAGGCATGCTGGGTGCCGTGGGGCTGATCCGGCTTGCCGCATTCCAGGGTCACCGCCGGGCAGAAGCGCCCGAAGGCCATGCTCTGTACCCCTTCTGGCTTGGTGAAATAGAGGACGGTGCGCCCAAACAAGGTGGCCAGGTGCAGGGTAGGGGCATCCAGGTGATTGACACAAGCGTAGTGGGGGTTGGTGCCCGTGTTGTTGTGGATATCGACGCTGGCAAAAACGCCCCGCTGCTGCATTTGCTGCAGGACGGCCTGGGCCATGGCGTGCTCGGGGGTGGAGCCGGAGCCCCAAATGCGGTTGTAGTCCGGTTGGCCATCTAGCCGCCGTTGCCGGTGGCGGGCAGCCTGCACGTTGCCAATGAAAAGGGAAAGAGAACGGGGCAATTCCCGCTGGGCGTGGTGGCGGAGAAGCTGTCGCACCGCCTGCCAACCGGTGGTTTCGTTGCCGTGCAGCAGGACGGACACAAACAGGGCGGGATCCCGTCGTCCCGGCAGATGGATGAGGGTTGGCCCACCCAATCGGTCGTAAAGCTGATGGGCCTCTAGATCCAGCAGTTGATCCGGTAAATGATCGAGGACGGTGAGCATGCTGTTTGGGCTAAGAGGCTCGACTCAAACTTCTGGCTTCCGGCCCTAGAGTGGGAGGGAGCGGGAGTCCAAATGAACCGTTTCGCTGCGGTAGCTCGGGTCGCAACAAGGCCATCTGAGAGAGAGTTTGCCCACTCGAGATGCGGGCCAGGGATCCGTCCTGCCGCCGCGGTGGCCCACCGCTGGTACAACCGGCTGTGGAGAGAGCCCTAGCTGAGATCCCAGGTGTGTACCGGTTGGCCTTGCCGCTGCCGTTCCCAGTAGGCACAGGTCAATTGTTGCATATCTTTACCATGCCGAGCCACGTAGCGGCGCTGCCAGGTGGCCCCATTCTGCCCCGACTCCACCCGGGCGCGGAGAATGCCCAGGTACTCCTGAATATCGAAGGGGGCCAGATCCAGTTGAACCAAACCCGCCTCTGCTTGGGGGATCAGCTCTTCCAGCAGCAATTGGCGCAGGGATCCCTGCCAACCCTTGAGCCAAGTGATGGGGGCCTCCAGACCCCAGCGGGCCGCCGTGTAGAAATTGGCGCGGCACTGGGCAAAGCTCAGCTCCTGCTCGGGGGGGACGGGCTGGGATCCCAAGGCTTGCACCAGACCAAAGTAGAAGGCCGCATTGGCGATCATATCGGGTAGGGTTGGGCCTGCCGCCGCCACCCGCTGTTCGATGCGCAGATGGGGAACCGGATCCAAGCCGATCAGGGGTCGGTTCCAGCGCCAGATGGTGCCGTTGTGGAGGCGCAGATGGGCCAGCTCTGATGGGGAAGTGGCTAACCTTTGTGGCAATACCACCGGGTAGCGATGCAGGTTTTCCCAGAACAGCTCCATTAGGGATCCCTGTACATAGCCTTGCCCGAAGGTGACGCGGGGGCAGTGGGTGGGGGAGGGCGGGGGTGGCCCATCCAAAGCTTGCTCAAACAAAGGGATGCGGGTTTCTGCCCACAGATCGTGCCCGAATAGGTAGGGGGAATTGGCCGCCAGCGCCACCAAGGGGGCTGACACGAGCAGGGAAGCGTTGAAGTAACGGGCCGCCTGTTGGGGGGATACCTGCAGATGGATTTGGAAAGAGGTGGTCGCCGCCTCCAGCATGATGTCCGGGTGGGTAACCCGCAACCGCCCAGCCGGTCCTTCGATATCTAGCCCCAGGGAAGGGATCGCTTGGGATTGCTCACGCCGGTGCAAGTTCAGGATCTGCTCGTTGAGGGCCAGGTAACGCTTGCGGGGCGAGATCATCTTCAGGGTCAATTGCCGTTGCTGCACCGTGGGCAAAATCCCGATCATCATCAGCCCCACCTGCAAGTGTTCGGCCACCCGGCAACAGCGATCCCACGTTTGGCCCAGCTCTTGCTGAAACTGCCGCAGAGCCAAGCCGGTCAAAACTTGGGGCCGGCTGTTGATCTCCACGTTAAACTGGGCCAGTTCCGGCACCACCAGCGGATCATTCACCGCTTCCAGGTAGGCTGAGTTGATCGGGGCCGGATCCCCCTGAGGGGTGACCAGCCACGCCTCCAGCTCAAACCCGCCCACCGGGGATCCCTGGGCAAAGGGCTGACAAGCCGGATCCAGCCCCGGCGCACCGGCCAACCAGCGCTCGAGCAACTTCGTCTCTTGCTGGAGCCGAGCTGCAAACTGAGCAAAGTCTGCAGTACCAAAACGGAGGCAGGTGATCTCCTGGCCCATGGGAACAACTCCGCAGCTTTTGGGAATGAGGTTAATCGCTGTTGCCGGGATCTCGACACCCCTAGCTTTACTTAGCCCGCAGTGATGGATACATCTTCAATGCGCAGGGCGGGAAAGGCAGCCGTGCCGTTGAAAACCGTTACTTCCTGGGAAATGGCGGAGATATTGCGCAAACAATCGTAGAGATTGCCGGCAATGGTGGTCTCCAGGATGGGGCGTTTCTCGCCGCCTTTGACCAAGAAGCCCCCTTTCACCACCCCAGAAAAGTCACCGGTAATGGGGTTGCTGCTGCCGGAGAGGCGGGTGACGATAACTCCCCGATCCATCGCGTAGAGCTCGGACAGGGGGGTTGTCCCTGGGGCCACCCTCAGGCAAGCCGGCCCTACTCCCGGCAGGCTGCCTGCTCCCCCTGTGGCATGGCCGTTGGAGGAAACGCCAGCAGCGCGGGACTCGTAGCTGTTGTACATGAAGTTGCAGAGGATCCCTTCGTGAACCAAGGGGGTAATCTGGCGAGGGATCCCTTCGCGGTCGAAGGGCTCAATGGGGTAGCCGGGCAGGCCCAGACCTTCAGAAACCACGGTGAGCAACGGGCTGGCGATCCGGGATCCCATTTTTTGCGCCAAGGGGCTTTTGCCTTTGCGCACCGCATCTGCCCCCAAGACAAAGAGGAGATCCCCTAGAAACTCCTCCACCACATCTGGCGGCAGGACAATGGGGCCGCGGAAGCTCTCCCCCTCGCCAGCCCCCAGCGCCCCCACGCATTTCTGGACAAAGCGATCAAAAGCCCGCTCCAGCGCCGGCACCAGATCGGCCCGCTTCTGCACACTGTCGCCGTCGTAGGCAAAGCTGCCCACCTCGTCCCCGTCGATGGCCATGCCAAACAGGGATCCCCCCGCCTCGACACTGTGGTAGTTGGCCCGGATGCCGGTGGAAGAGGCGATGGCCAGGGTCTCTTCCTCCACGCTGAGGGAGCCGCTGTCGATGGTGATGCGAGGGTCTTTGGAGCGCACCCACTCCAGCAATTGGGATCCCAACTGGGTCAGCTCGGCGGCATCCAGTTCCAGCAGGCCTGGGTCGAGGGCAAAGGGCACCTGGGGCAAAGGTTGGGGCTCCGGCAGCCCGTTGAGGGGATCCGCCGGCGAAGCCTTGGCCATGGTCACAGCCTCAGCCGCCGTCTCAGCTAACTCTTCCGGGCGGTTGGAGGTGGCAAAGCCCAGCCTGCCGCCACAGAAAACCCGAACGCCGAACAGGGTCTCGCTGCTGCTGCGGGCCAGGTTCAGGTCGTTTTTTTCAAACGTGACTTCCGTTTCCCGGCCTGAGTTGGCAAACACTTCTGCCTGGTCGGCTCCAGCAGCCAATGCCTTGTGTACACCCTGTTCACAAAGATCCAGCAGGTTTTCCGGGGAAATGATGGAGCTGGGCATAAAAGTGAGATGGCAAGAGCATGACTCTAGTCAATAATAAGCTCAACTATACTGAAAATTAATGTATAATATGTTCAGTACGGATTACTACCAGTTGATCTTTCTGTTTACTTTCGAGTCTGCCAACATGGTAGCCAAAGCAAAGCAGAAAATTGGTAGTAAGACGACACGGAAACTGCGCTTTGGGTATTCTACTCAAAGCTTTGCGGGATACCGCCATTCTGTTTGGAAACAAACAGAATGCTATCGCTGCATAGTTGAACAGTGATGTTCAGCAGTGTTCAGCGTAAATGTATCAGGACAGTCCTATTATCGGCCATGGCTCAGAGCTACTTTTCCCTGACCCCCTGCCGTCTATGGAGTCCCAGCACCCACCCCTTCGTCCGACAACGTGACCCTGGTGCGCACCGTTCCAGCCCGCTCCGCCTGGGCAACAATCAGCAGAGAGCTGCCCACAGGGATTCCACCCTGCAGCAGCAAACAAAGGGGCTGAGATCAAAAGGGATCCCTCGTGGCGCTTTGACCCCACTTGCCGCTTGTCCTTAGCGGCCTGCCAGGTGCAGGAACCTTAGAATGGAGGTTGAGCCCACTTGCCGTGAGTGCCCATGAGCCCTTTGCCCACTTCCACTGCCCCGCTCGCCGTTGCCCCGACAACAGCCGAGGACACCGTCCCGCCGAGGCGACTGGATTTTGAAGTGGTGATTGCCGGAGCTGGGATGGTGGGATCCACCTTAGCAGCCGCTTTGGGCCAGGCCGGGATCCGCGTCGGGCTGATCGAGGGGCGGGATCTCTCGCAGGGGGTGGGGGCGGATGGCCGAGCCAGCGCTTTGGCTCTGGGGACAGCCCGCATTCTGCAGCGAATTGGGGTGTGGCCCCTCATGGAAGCCTGGGGAGTTTCTCCCATTCACCGCATTCAGGTCTCTGATGGGGAAAGCCCCTGGATGGCTCAGTTGTGCCGCGAAACGCTCCAAGCGCCGGCGCTGGGCTACGTCGTGGAAAATCAAATTACCCAAAAGGCCCTGTTGCAGCGCATTCGCGAGTGCCCTTCGGTAACGCTTTTCAGCCCCGCCCAGGTGCAAAGTTTCTCCCCTGCAGCAGATCACATTCGGGTAGAGCTGGCCCAGGAGGGATCCCGGCAAACCCTGCGGGCTGCTTTGCTGGTGATTGCAGATGGGGCCCGTTCGCGGCTGCGGGAACAGGCTGGGATCCCGTTATCCCGCTGGGGCTATGGGCAGGTGTGCATCGTTTCCACCCTCACCCATGAGCATCCTCACCGGCAGGTGGCCTACGAGCGCTTTCAGGCCAGCGGCCCCTTCGCCATTTTGCCCACCCCCGATCCCCATCGCAGTTGTGTCGTCTGGACAGTTCGCCAAGCGGATCGAGATTGGCTGATGGGCTTATCTGAGGCTGAGTTTCTGCAGGCCATCCGGCCTTGGTTTGGATCCCAGTTGGGAGCGTTGCTGGCCGCCTCTCCCAGAGCCTGTTATGAGCCACAGCGGGCCCATGCCCAAACCTATATCGGATCCCGGCTGGCTTTGGTGGGGGATGCTGCCCATACCACCCATCCGCTGGGGGGGCAGGGAGCGAATCTGGGCATGCGGGATGTGGCGGCCTTGGCTGCCCTGTTGATCGAAGCCAAAATGGCGGGCCGGGATCCCGGCGATCCGGCTTTGCTACAAGCCTACGAGCGCTGTCGCCGCCCAGAAAACGCGCTGGTTCTTTTTGCAACCGATGCTGCCAATCGCCTCTTTTCCAACCGAAGCTGGCCGTTGCTGGTCTTGCGTCGCCTGGGCCTGTGGGGACTGGAGGTTTTGCCGCTGCTCAAGCCTGCCTTGATGCGCCAAGCGATGGGGATCCGCCCCCACCAACCCCAACTCCAACAGCTCCCTTTCCCTGCACCCCCGGAACCTCTGGCTACGCCTGTCTAGATCCGGCCAAACTGTTGAGAGCTGGGCCCAGCTCCTCGCCCGCCGCCTTTGTCCCCAGCAGACCAAGCGCTCCACAGGGATCAAGGCTGCTCCAGGGGTAAGTCTGAAAACAGCAATGGGGCAATATTGGCCGCCTGGTTGATGGGGATCTCGTCGTTGACGGCATATTGATAAAACTGATCCAAGCGCCGACACAAACCTTCTGGGGTCAAAGCCTGCACATTGGAGCTGATGATATAGCTTTGGGAAGGAGAGGCGCGAAACGCTTGAAAGGCTTTGCGACAAAAGTCCTGCTTGGCCTCCGGGTCTGCTTGTCGCCACTCTGGCCCCGTCAGCTTTCCGGAGAGAGTAGGACTACTTGCCGCGACCAGAGGCAGTCCCGTTCCCAAAACCAGACCGCCCAGGATGAGCAGCAGGAGGATCCCTTTCAGGAACACCTGACGCCAAAAGAACCCGAGCTTTTGCCCGTTTTGCACCATTGTTGGATAGGCTAAGTGGGTAGGTTGGGATGCCATAGCACCCCTAGCCATCATATCGATCTTCCCGATCCAACTTCATCCCGTTCTCAGAAGCCGACAGCAGACCTGCTCGCCCACAGGCAAGGGTGGCAACAAGTTCTCAACCCATGGCCCGCAGCAAGCCCCGCCAAAAACAGCGCTTTCCCCATCTGCTTGGCTCCAAATGGACTTCCGTTCAGCCTGTTCTGGGTTGGCGACATTTTCAGGTCACCGCTCGCCAACAAGGGGAAGGAGGGCTGGTGTTTGCCGAGCTCAGAGCCGTCTGCGATCCCCAGGTGCGCCTCTGGGTCAACGCGGCCACCCTGAAGAACCGGGATCTTTGGCAGCCGGGCTGGACGCCTCTCGAAGACGGGATCCCCTGTGGGCGGCAGGATCCCCTTCTGGACAGGGCTGGGGGATAGTTTCTCTCAAGCTGGGGCTCAGGGATAGGATCATCTCTCTAGTGTGGTGTTTTAATTCAGAAGCTTGAGGAGAAGAAAGCGAGATGGCCAGATGTGACGTTTGCGGAAAAGATCTTATCTTAGCTACAGCGATTATCAGTGGGCCAAGCGCTGCGCCAATCCCTACGGGAAGTCTCACCTCATCTGCTTCGACTGCTACAGTGGTTCGTCTTGTCCCATCTGCTATTCCCCTCTGAAGCCGGCAGAATAGAAAGAGGCGTTCTCAAAAGCTGCTTGTCGGTTACTCGACTCCCATCCCCCTAGCTCCTCGGAGGGGGCGATGGTCGACAAGGGTCTCGATGGTTTTCCCAAGGGAGCCGGAAAAGTGCGCATTGGCCAGGGCTACGACATCCACCGCCTCGTCGAGGGGCGCCCCCTGATCCTGGGCGGGATCCGGATCCCCTACGAAAAGGGGCTATTGGGCCATAGCGACGCCGATGTCCTCACCCACGCCATCATGGATGCTCTCCTGGGGGCTGCCGCTCTGCGGGATATTGGCTACTACTTCCCCCCTGAAGAAGAGCGTTGGAAAGGGGCAGACAGCATCCTTTTACTACAGCAAGTGGTGCAACTGGTGAGCCAAGAGGGCTGGCGAATTGTCAATGTAGACAGTGTGGTGGTGGCGGAGCAGCCCAAGCTCAAACCTCACATCCCCGCCATGCAGGCCCGCCTGGCAGAGGCGATGCAGATCTCCCCCAAGCAAGTGGGGGTCAAGGCTACTACTAACGAAAAACTGGGCCCCATAGGTCAGGGAGAGGCCATTGCTGCCTTCGCAGTAGCCCTGTTGCTGGAACAGAGAGGACAAGCTTCCTCTGACCTTCCCATCAGAATCTGAAAAGAACCTGGTCACCCCACTGCCTGAGCTGCCAAACTGGCAAGCAATCGCTCCCTCAAAAACGCAGAATCTGCCCAAGTTGCAGTCAAACCACCCATTACCTGGATCCCCAATTTTCCCTCTGGGAAAGGGGCCGGGAGGGGGGCTACTGATACATTTACGCTGAACACTGCTGAACATCACTGTTCAACTATGCAGCGATAGCATTCTGTTTGTTTCCAAACAGAATGGCGGTATCCCGCAAAGCTTTGAGTAGAATACCCAAAGCGCAGTTTCCGTGTCGTCTCACTACCAATTTTCTGCTTTGCTTTGGCTACCATGTTGGCAGACTCGAAAGTAAACAGAAAGATCAACTGGTAGTAATCCGTACTGAACATATTATACATTATTTTCAGTATAGTTGAGCTTATTATTGACTAGAGTCATGCTCCTCTAGGAGAAGGGCTGGGGGTGAGGGCCTCAGCAGCGCGGAGCGCTTGGGTCACAGGGCGCGGGATGCGGGCGAGCCGTCCCAAACTTGCTTGGAACAACGACTTGGCAAAAGAAATGGCGGGCCAAAACAACACCTCGGCAAACCGACTCAGGAGGAACCTTTTTGTCTCTCTACTAGGGATCCTCCTGCTCTGGCTTGGTGCCTGTGCTGCCCCTGCCCGCCCGCCCCATTTGATCGCCACAGTGACTTCGGATCCCAAAACCTTCAACACCTATCTGGCCGCCGAAAGCTCTAGCCGCGACGCTATCGCCTACCTAGAGGCGGGCTTGGTCACCTTGGATGAGGATACCCTCTTGCCCAAACCGGAGCTGGCGGAAGGCTGGGAAGTGTCTGAGGACGGCTTGCGCTATGTCTTTACCTTGCGGGAGGGGCTGCGCTGGTCGGATGGAGAGCCTCTGACAGCAGCAGATGTGGACTTTACCTTTAACCGCATCATCTTCAACGAGCGGATCCCGACTTCTGCGCGGGATGTGAAGCGAATTGGAGAAGCCGGAGCATTGCCTCAGGTGCGGGCGCTGGACGAGCGGCGGATTGAGTTTGTTTTACCGGAGCCCTTCGCTCCCTTTCTGCTGCAGGCGGGATCCCCTATTTTGCCCAAGCACATCCTCGAGCCCACTGTCGAGCAGTTGGACAGCCGGGGCAACCCCCTTTTCTTGCAAACCTGGGGTATCGACACGCCGGTGCAGCAATTGGTGGGGGCTGGCCCCTATGTCATGCAGGAATACACCCCTGGCCAACGGCTGGTGTACCGGCCCAATCCCTACTACTGGAAGGGGGAAGGGATCCCGCGCATTGAACGGGTAATCCTGCGCATTGTGGACTCAGAGGACACCGCGCTGCTGCAGTTTCGCTCCGGCGAGACCGACGTGTTTTCGGTGCGGGGGAGAGATTTTCAGCTCTTGAAGCGGGAAGAAGAACGGGATCAGTTCACCATCTACAATCTCGGCCAGACATTGAACAACAGTTTCTTTGCCTTCAACCTCAGCCGCGCCCGTAACCCCCAGACCGGGCGGCCTTTTGTGGATCCCGTCAAAAGCCGCTGGTTTAACGATTTGAACTTCCGCCGGGCGGTGGCCCACGCCATGAACCGGCAGTTTTACGTCGATAGCGTCCTGCAAGGGTTGGGCCAGATCCAGCACTCGGTCTTCTCCCCCGCCAGCCCCTTCTACCTCAGCCCTGAAGAGGGCTTGCCCACCTACGACTACAACCCTGAAAAAGCGCGGCAACTGCTCCTCGATGCCGGATACACCTACGATGCTGAGGGCCACCTGCGGGATTCCGAGGGCAACCGTGTCCGTTTCACCTTGCTCACCAACGCCGGCAACAATCAGCGGGAGGCCACCGGCGCGTTGATCAAAGCTGATCTGGAGCGGATCGGCATCACCGTTGATTTTACCCCCATCGCCTTCAACACCCTGGTGCAGCGCACCGATAGCCGCGACTGGGAAACCCTGCTGCTGGGCTTTGGTGGCGGCGGCACCGAGCCCAACAACGGCTCCAACATCTGGCGCAGCGACGGCCGTTTGCACCTCTTTAATCTAGGAGATTTGCCCGGCAACCCGGCAGAAGGGGTTGAGGTCAGCGATTGGGAACGGGAGATCGACCGCATCTTTATCGAAGGGGTGCGGGAGCTAGACTTTGAAAAGCGCAAGGCCCTCTACGACCGGTTTCAAATCATCATCCAGGAACAGCTGCCCCAAATTGGCACTTTCAACCCCCTGGTTCTCTCAGCCCTGCGCAACCGCATTCAAGGGGTGGATCCCCGACCCATTCTGGGGCCATTGTGGAATTTGGATCAGCTCTACATTCAAGAGTAGAACTTCTGATGATGTGGGTGATGTGGGATAGGGAGAGGCTGTCTGAACTGTTGAGTTGTGTCCGTATCGCCACATTTGGCAGGTGAAACTTAGTTGTAGGTTGGGTTGCGGATGTCTTGAATTTTGCAACTATTTCACCGTCAATTCCACGTCCCCCACACTCCTGAGGACGGTGATCCCCACCCCTCCTGACTGCAGATAGAGACCGATGTCCAGGGATCCCTGGCCCACCTGCACATTCTCAAGGATGACGTGGGGCAGCCACAGGGGCAGAGTGGGCTTGGTCAAATGCACCCGTTGGGCCAGCCCGTCGATCTCCAGCCCCAGACAAGCCTGCAGCAGCAAAAACACACTGGCCGCCGCCCAAGACTGGGGCAGACAGGCTACCGGATAAAGGGTGGGGCCCTCCCGCTGCCGACGACCAAAACCGCAAAACAGCTCCGGCAACCGCTTCAGCTCCAAAAACTGGCTGGCATCGAACAGCGCTGTCAAGACCCGCACCGCTTCGCCCTTGAAGCCATAGCGAGATAAGCCTGCTGCAATCAAGGCGTTGTCGTGGGGCCAGATGGAGCCGTTGTGGTAGGACATGGGGTTGTAGCGCCCCTCTCCCTCCGGCACCGTGCGGATCCCCCAGCCGCTGAAGAAAGCTGGCTCCAGCAGTTGCCGGGCAATGCGGGCGGCGTGCTCGGGATGGGCGATCCCCGAAAACAGACAGTGGCCCATGTTGGAGCTGCGCACCCGGCAAGGTTGCTTCTGGCCATCCAAAGCCAGGGCATAGCCCCCCAACTCTTCGCACCAGAAGTGATCCCAAAACTGCTGCTGCAGCTTTTCCGCTTGTTGTCGCAGCCGGGCAGCTTGATCCTGCAACCCCAACAGCTCCGCCATCTCTGCCGCCAACTGCTTAGCTTCGTAGGCATAGCCCTGCACCTCGCACAGGGCCAAGGGGGGTTCTGCCAGGGATCCGTCCGGGTAGAAGATGGCATCTTCAGAATCCTTCCAGCCTTGGTTGCGCAGGCCCCGGTGAGCTTTGCCCGCGTACTCCAGAAAGCCGTCCCCGTCCGCATCCCCGTAAGTGTCCATCCAGTGCAGGGCTGCTTCGATGTTTGGCCAGAGCTGCCGCAACAGCTCTAGATCGCCGCTGCGGCGCACGTAGCGCCCTGCTAGCACCACAAACAAAGGGGTGGAGTCAATGCTGCCGAAATAATTGCCAAAGGGGATCTCGCGCGTCTTGGCCATCTCGCTGGAGCGCTGCTCATGCAGGATCTTGCCAGGCTCGGCATCGCGGCTGGGATCCACCTCCTGGGCCTGGTGGGCCGCCAGATACAGCAGCACCCCCCGCGCCAAGTCTGGAAACCACCAGAGAGTGGCCAGGGCGGTGATCAGGGCGTCGCGCCCGAAGACCGTGGTAAACCAAGGCACCCCCGCATAGGGATAAAGCCCGTAGGGAGTGCGGGTGAGCATCATCAGCAGATCATCCCGTGAGGCGTTGAGCCAATCGTTAAACTGAGCATTGCCGGTGTCGATCCGGTGGGCTTGCGCCCGCAAGGAAGCCCTTTGCTCCCGCTCCGCCTGCAGAGCCTCCTGGTAGGTCAAAGGGGCAATCTCCTCCCCGCCATAGCCGCAGATCACCCTCAGCTCCAAATCCCGTTCCTCCTGCGGGGCCAAAGGCACCCACCACTGCGCCAGCTTCTCCGACACTAGCTCCGGCGCCGGCAAAAATTGCAACTGGGTTTGCCGCTCCACTCCATCCAAGCCGCGGTAGCGGAGAACCACTCCCTCAGGGTTCACCTGGGCCGGCAGCACTTGACCCCGCTGGGCCCGTCGGATGCCCCGGATCTCAAAAATATCGGCAAAGTCCGCCTCAAAGCGCAGGGTAATCGGCACGCGAAACGGCTCCGAGCCGTAGTTGTGAATGCGAATGCGCTCGTAGGCTACGTTGTTCCACAGAAAAGTAGTCCGTAGAACATGCAGGGTATCTTGACCGATAAACTGCCCCTCTGAGGTGGTGAACTCCGGGTTGGTCAGATCCACCGCCAAAATATCTTTGTCTTCCCGCACCTCTGAGCTGAGCAGCAGGAACTGCTTTCCCTGCAAGTCCAACACCCAGCGGGACAAAAAGCGGGTGTCGTCCCGGAAGAGGCCATGATCCCGGATGCCGAGGGGGCGCATGTTCCCTCGCCGGTCAAAGATGGCAAAGCAGTTGTCATGCTTGAGAACATGAGAGCGTGCCTCCACCCAAGAGGCGCTGGCCCGGATGTAGTACTGATCTTGAATTTGGATGATGTCTTCTGCCATCTCGGTCTTCTCGATCCCTATCCAGCCGGTCTCCTACGCGAACAGCTTACTGCTATCGGTCCACTCAAAGAAGGCGAAGAAGCAGGGGCCCCCCGATGCAGCCCAGCAGCCCTAGCTGCTACTTGGCCCATCTAAGCCTTATTAAGCTGCCTTCTTCGCGACATCTCCTGCCGCTCGTTCACCAGTTGGCGGTAGAGAGCCTCGTAGTCCGACACCATTCTTTCCACGCTGAACCGCTCCTCAAACACCTGCCGCACCCCGGCTCGGCTCAGGGATCCCACCTTCTCCACAGCCTCAACTGCTTCCTCCACCGAGTCGACAATAAAGCCGGAGCGCCTGTCGGCCATTACCTCGGGTACTGAGCCAAAACGGGTGGCAATTACCGGCGTGCCACAGGCCATCGCTTCAATCATCACCAGCCCAAAGGGCTCCGGCCAGCGGATGGGAAACAGCACCGCATAGGCCTTGCCCAAAAACTCGCTTTTCTCTTGGTCGGTGATTTCCCCTATGAT
This sequence comes from Thermostichus sp. OS-CIW-26, assembly GCF_054058395.1. Classification (NCBI taxonomy): domain Bacteria; kingdom Bacillati; phylum Cyanobacteriota; class Cyanophyceae; order Thermostichales; family Thermostichaceae; genus Thermostichus; species Thermostichus sp. OS-CIW-26. The sequence continues at coordinate 188,567 of NZ_JBSSAG010000002.1, forward strand.
CTCCACATTGGGGTGGCGACTGGCCAAAGGCTTAATTTCTAACTCGTAGTACTGGCGATCCACCGCATCGATCTTGATAGCAGCCTTCAGCGGCATCCCTGCCCGCGCCGCAATTTCAATAGCCGTGTCCAGCCCTTTTTCCGGGGAGACCCGGCCCAAAAAGGCCAGGTAGTCCCCCTTTTCTGGATAGAAACGGTGGAGATCCAGGGGCAAGCCGTGGTAGACCGTCCCCACCCAGCGGGCCTGGGGCAGCGGCAGCCGCTGGGCGTTGGAGATGGAGACCACCGGAATGTCCTGAAACTCGGTGTAGAGGGGCTGCAGCTCCGGAATGTCCAGTCGCCCGTGTAGGGTGGCCAAAAAAGAAACCTGCGGGTGGCGACGGGCCAGGGCATAGGGATAGTAGTCGATGTGGCCGTGGATAATGTCAAACTCGTCGGCCATCTGAAAGGCTTTCTCCACCATCAAAATATGAGGAGCCACCGTGTCGATGGCCGTGGGATCCAAACGCAAAGCCCGCTCCCGAAAGGGGATGAGGCGAGCCTGGGTTTGGGAGTCGCCGCTGGCAAACAACGTCACCTCATGCCCCCGCCGCACCAGCTCTTCGGTGAGCCAAGACACAACCCGCTCAGTGCCGCCGTAGAGCTTGGGGGGCACACTCTCATGCAAAGGGGCAATCTGAGCAATGCGCATAGCCATCCTGATACATTTACGCTGAACACTGCTGAACATCACTGTTCAACTATGCAGCGATAGCATTCTGTTTGTTTCCAACCAGAATGGCGGTATCCCGCAAAGCTTTGAGTAGAATACCCAAAGCGCAGTTTCCGTGTCGTCTTACTACCAATTTTCTGCTTTGCTTTGGCTACCATGTTGGCAGACTCGAAAGTAAACAGAAAGATCAACTGGTAGTAATCCGTACTGAACATATTATACATTATTTTCAGTATAGTTGAGCTTATTATTGACTAGAGTCATGCTCCACACCGAATCATCACTGCTTAACGAAAACTTCTGCTGGCGCTCCGCCGCCGACCCTTGGGATCCCCTGTTGAGGGCACGCCATTCCTGGCTAGACTGTTCCAGAGTGAGCAGGAAAGGAGTTCGGGCTGCCGCCACCTGCCGGAGAGTTGAAGAGGCTTGAATGAGAACCCCAGCCATCACTTGCTCTTGCCCGCCGCAGCTTAATTTTCCTCCTCAGCGCTGGCTGTGGAGTTGCTTGGGAGCCATGGCCATAACGGCTCTCACGGCTGTTGCCGCTTGGGCGCGGCCAGTGCTGGAAGTACGCATGACCCTGGGTTTGCCCATCAGCCCCAACTACTGGTACATGGTAGCTCTCAGCCGGGCCGGCAGCCCTGGCCCTACCGCCAACTTGGTGGATCCCAACGTCCGTGTGGGGCCCAACGAGTACACCTTTGTGCGGGACTGGGATTACCTCATTCGGGTTACCCCCCTCAACGAAGAGTCGGTCTTGCAGGCCACCATCCAGCGATTTGGAGAGCCGGAACGGGAGTTTGCCGTCGGCTTTAACCAGGTACGGGTTAATCGCCTTACCCGTGACCGCGATACCCTCAATTTCCAGATCGATATCTCCGAGCTGCAGGGCCTTGATGGGCGGGATCAAGATATCCAGGTGGCTCTGCTCACCGCCCGTGCCCCCTTCCGCGTAGCCCCTGAAGAGACCAATCTGGCCATTGATGCCACCCGGGGGGATCTGCCCAATTTCTATCGCCTCAGCCTGTCCAATCAGCGGCAGGTGGTTGTGGATGATCCCCAGCGACAGGAGACGGTGCGCCGCAGCCGCGAATTGATCCAACAAAGTGGCTCCGGGGCTGCCCTCACTCGCGACCTCATTGAGGGCGGGGCTTTGGAGATTTTGGCTGCCAACATCCTCACCTTCGAGCTGCGCCTGGTGGATCGCTAGAGAGGGATCCCTCCCCCCTCGACGACTGGCATCGCTCCAAGACTGTCTCCGCAACCCGGCGGGAACCAAAAATAGCGACGAACCGGCCCGCCAGCCTCGGCAGAGGCGCCGGGGATCCAAGGGAAGCGCCAGGGCTCTACTCCCCCCCAGAGAAAGAGCCTGGAGTCGGATCCAACATCACAAACAAAAACGACTCCAGCCCCGCCAGGTAGGTGAGCACCTCCTCCTGGGCCGCTTCCGGCTCTAACGTGTTGACCTGGGCCGCTTGCTCAATCAAGGCTTTCACTGCCGTTGGCCCCTGCAACAGGGATCCCAACCAAGCCATCTGAGGGGCTGAGATGGTCAGGCGCCCATAGCTGGATCCCGGCCAATTCATAGCAAACTCCAGCTTTTTCTCGTGAGCTTTGGCAAAGTTTTGGCGAAATTCGACGTTGTCGGCCAGGATGGGGTTGAGCTGCACTCTGCCCCCCAGCCAATCGGCGTCGCTCCAGGGCAAGACCAAGGAAGAGCCGGGGTGTTCTGCCCAAAAATCGATCAGGCGATGGTTGGGGTAGATCAGCTCATAAAAGTGATTCTGGTCGGCAGGCGAGAGTTTGTCCAGCTCGGCTTGCAGCCAGGGGGGCATGGCCCTCTCCTTGAACAAAAGCGCCGGATCCCAGTCGGCATAGTCCACCAGACAAACCAGGCCCAGCTCAGCTTCCTCGAGCATGCGCATCAGGTCGGGGATCAGGAAGCCTTTGTCTCCTGGCAAGAGGTAGTTGGCCCGGATGTTGGTGTCGTCTTTGTAGATCTCAGGGTTCCAGCGCAGGGCTGCCCGCATTTCGTCTGAGGCCAAACTGGCCATGAATTCCCGTACCCGCTGACAGGCCTCAGGAGTGGGTAGATCAAACAGCCCTAGCAGCCGAAACGCCTCTTGCATGCGAAAGATCACCTCCCGCTGGTAGGCGTGGTGCAGGTTGGCCCGCAGGATCCCGTCAGGTTTGAGAACCCGCTTGAGGGCTTTTAGCCCCGCCACCGGATCGTCCAGCAGATAGAGCACATCGTTAAGGCTGATGAAATCAAATTCCAGCCCCAACTGTTCGATGTCCAACAGGTCGAGAACATACAACTCCACCTCTCCGAAACCGTGGTAGCGCAAGCGTCGCTCCGTCACCCGTACCGACTCTGCCGACAGGTCGCACACCACCAGCCGCGCCCCCGGATTGGCCTCCGCCAAGATCAACGTTTCCCAGCCCGAGCCGCAGCCAGCATTCAAAATGAGAGCGCCTTCGCTGGGCACAATGGCGCGGGTGCGGGCGTATTGGGCGGTGGTCAAACTTAGGCGGTACAACCCGTCAATGGCGTTGCGGCCCGAGGCCTCAATCGCCACATTGGGGTAGGGCAATTCTTCGTACAGTTGCCGCAGAGATTCTGTCGAGCTGCTGGCCATGGGATCCGCTGCAGGAAGCTGCCCTTTATGCTACCCGGCATCCCTTCCCCGCAGGAATGCCTCTAAGGCAGCAGCCAGGGTTTCATTCCCCTGCAGATCCAATCCATCCGGCCTCTGGGGTGGGTGGGCGGGATCCCGCAAAAAGTCCCAGGATCCTTGAAAAAACTCCTCTGGCGAGAGAATGCGATGCCAGCCATAGCGCCGCAAACCCTCAACCAGCAACGGTGACTCGGCAAACCCAGAGCGGACGACACAGGCCATAGGTGTGCGGCTGCGCAGGGCCTCCGCCAAAGTGCCATAGCCCGGCTTGGACACCACCCAGCGGCAGAGGGGCATCACATCCACCGGTCGCCACACCCGCCCATCCAAAACCCGCAAGTTGGGCAAGGGAGGAGCTTCCGGATCAAACGTGAGAAACTGCCAGTCGGGAAAATCTTGGAGCCGCTCGTAAGGAAACCCCCGTACCCCTAGCCCGCCAAAGGTGAACAAAGCCCTGGGTTGCTCCGGGTGTAACCCCAACTGGGCGGCGACCTCTTCTGGTGGGTAGCGGGGATCCGATCCCGTCAGCCCCACCTCCTGCTGACGCGGAAAAGCGCTAGTGCTCCGCACCGCTGACGCGACCATGCTCTCGCTAAAAGGCAGGCGAAATAGAAGGTCGCACTGCCCGTAGAGCTCCTGGATCCAGGCCACAAACGGTTGAAACTCCGGGCCATACTCCTGATAGATGAAATCCCAGCCAAAATTACTGGCCATCCAGCAGGGGATCCCAGCAGCCTGGGCAATCGCCGCAGCAATGGGCGGCACATCCGCCAACACCAAAGGCACCCCCTGGGCTCGAATGAAATCCGCTTCTTCTCGAACAAGCTCCGCAGCGCTGGCTTTAAACGCCTTGAGGGCAGCCAACGTAGCCGGCAGATCCGCTTGCAGCCCATCCGGCTGCACCACCCCCACATCCAACGCCCGCGGCCGATGGAGAAACTTCCCCTCCACGTAACGCTCCAGGAGCCAGCGGGGAGCCGGCGTAACAAAGATGGGCAGAACATGGGGATCCCGCCGCAGCAAAGCATTCACGACCGCCGCCAGACGGGTAACGTGCCCAAACCCGTGAGCTGTTGCCGCCACATACAGACGAACGGGATTCATCGCGACCACCTCAAGACAGAACAGGATCTGCGGGGGACTTTTCCCTACGGGATCCCCACAGATTGCTGGCCAAAATCAGACCCAGGCCCAGCACGGATCCCAGCGCAATCGTCTCGCCCAACAGCACCGCAATCAACCCCAACGACAAAAAGGGCGTCACATACACCCAGTTGGCCAGGGATCCCCGGTGGCCCGCCAACTCCAGAGCCCGCAGCCAAAATACAAAAGTCAGGCCCATCTCCGCCAGACCAATGTAAGCCGCCCAACCTAGCCCCGCAACTGTCCAAGAGACCTCCTGAAACGGCAGCAGCAGCAGACCGTAGAGGCTGCCAAAGAGAAACCCCATGAATAGTTTCAGCACCGCATCTCGCCCATCCCGCACATTGAGTAGCCAATAGAGCGCCCAGATTCCAGAGCTGCCCACCGCCAGCAGGACCCCCCAGGGATCCTCCACCTGCAAGGTGCCCCAGGATCCCCCCGTAGCCACCAGCACCACTCCCAGCAGGCTCACCCCCAAGGCCAACACCAGCCGCCAGCGAAAGCGCTCTCCCAACAGCGGCACCGCCAAAAGAGCCAGCACCAGCGGCCAGGTGTAGTTCAAAGCCATCGCCGCCTGAGCCGACAGGCGGTCATAAGCCTGGAACAACACCCCATAGTAGCCAAGGGGGTTGAGCAGCCCCTGAAGGGCCGACAGGCGGATTTGGGATCCCCTCTGCCTGCCGATCAACCTCGCCCGCCCTGTAACCACCAAAACGATCCCCAGGATCAAGCAAGAGCTCAATGCCGAAAAAATCAGCAAGACCGTCGGCGACAGGTGCTGCAACCCAAACTTAAAAGCGCTGGCAGCCGTAGCCCAGCCCAAGATGGCCGCCGCCAGGTAAGCATATGCTCGCCAGGGATCCCTAGGCATCAAAAGCTGTCGAGATTGCTGTCCTCTGGCTTCGACTTAGCTCCGGTGGGAAGGCCCAGCCGCGGTGCCACCACCCAGGCATAGAGCAGATAGCCCAGCCCCGCCACCACTGCCCACCTGAGAACGGTGCCGAAAACCCGGAAGAACAGCCCGACCAGAAGAATACAGCCCAGAATGGCGAAGACCGTCACCAGTGGACGCCCCCAAGTCTCAACCCAAGCTCGGACGGCACTTTTCCCCTGAGACGCAACGGATGTTCCCGACTCCCGAGAGGCTGCAGCCGCTTGCTCCAGTTCACGCTCAAGCTGTTTCAGCCGTTCTTGTTCTGAGAAAGAGAGATCGGACATAGAGAGCAGTCTCCAGCGGTGTCACCTCCATCTTACGAGCTGCTCCCGAAGATGGGCAGACTAAGCCCGCGCCGAAGGGATCTCCTGAACCATAGCCCGGAACACATCCAAAGCCGGGCCAGGGCGACGGTTAGGACGCGGAGCCGAGATCTCATTGGGCACAAAAGGCTTCTCCACCACCACCTTGGGCTTGTTGGCAGGAGCAGTTGCTGTAGCCGCAGGAGCAGAGCTGGGGGAAGCCGGTGCAGGACGAAAAGGCCCGGTAACAAAATCCACCAAGCCGCCGAAGAGAATGCCGAAAAAGGAGAACAGGCCGCCGAAAAGCTTTTTGAGGATACCCATAGCTAATTGCAAAGAGATGAGGTGAGAACTTGTCGATGTTGAGAACTTGTCGATGTTATGTCGATGTTGTGAAGTTATACAACTCGACCTTCATTATTGTTAAAAGGTAGCCTCTTGGCCATGAGTAGATATACTCCTTTTCTTAGGCCTGGGGATCCCCCACCCGCCTGCCCTCGGCGTCAAATTGCTGTAGGGGCAGGATCAACTCCAGCTCCTGCAGTTCCAAAGGCTGAGGGATCCCTCTACTGCGCCCCAAAGCAAAGCCATCCGCCGCTGCTGGATTCACCTCATAGCCGATATCTGCCATTGCTCCCACCGTGAGAATGCTCAAGGGGTTGGCTACCCCCCGGTCGATGCGGCTGGTCATCAGCTCGCGGCCCAAGACGCTCTCCCGCCAATGGGAATCTCGGGATCCCTCCCCAAACTCGTTTTCTAAAGGAACAGAGGGCGCGTTTCCTCCCAGCGTGGCGAAGGCGCTGACCGCCCTGGGGCCGATGAAGCGGGGATCGTAGCCAGGGGGCGTAGGCTGATCCCGTCCCACCAAGCCCACCGTTAGCCCCTTGGGATCCCAGACGATGGGCAAGAAGCCCAAGGCATGGCCCAACTCGTGCAGGGCAGTAATGGGCAGATCCCCTCGTTCTTCCAGGGCAGATAGATTTTGACTGTTGAACAGAACTACGGAGTAAAAAGGCAGACCATTAGAGGCCCGTACAAAACAGGGAGCAGCTCCCCCCAAAATTCGCTCGTCGCCGAGATTTCTGGCCCGCACCTCCACCAACAGATCGTCGATGGGGAAATTGAGTGGCGTGCTGGGAAACCCTCGATCACATTCGTCGGCCCGAATAGTGGTGGGGGGCAGATCCGGCTGGTCGCCAACGATGATCTGTTGCCAGCGCAGAGCGGCATTGCGGACGATCGACTGCTGGGTGGGGGTGAGACTGTTGTCGGGAAAGCGAACGTCAATGGTGAACTGGGAAGCAGGCGCAGTCGTTGGCGAGGGCAAAGGGGCAGGAATGACAGTCGGAGTAGGGGTGAGAACGACAGTTGGAGTAGAAGTGGGAATGACGGTTGGAATGGGAGTGGGAATGACACTCACAGAAGAGGAGCCACCACTTCCCCCGCAGGCCTTGAGCGCCAGTACCAGAAGCACAGCCACCAGGGATCCAAGCAGGCGCAGGCCCCACACTCTGCCCAAAAGCAGTCGCTGCCCCGAAAAAACCTTCACACCACCCCCAAACGCAAAGAGCCTCACGGCCCAGTTGGATCATACCGGTCGCGACCCTCCTCCTGAGCATGATTTGCGTCACACCGCACCGGCCAACTTCAAGGCTGGGAAGAGGTGGGTTTGGAGGTCTATATCTTCAGGTCGGAAGCCCTCAATCTAACAATCCAAAGAGTCAGAAGATCCTTCTTCTTCTATGCCCCAGCCCGCAGCCAAAACATCCACCGCTGCCCGCAGCGCCTGGTTATCCCCCAAGAGCTCCTCGGGATCCGAGCGCGGCTCCACCAGGGGAACCAAGCGCAGAATACGTCCGTCCTGAACCAAGTCGATAACCACGCCCGGCTGCTCCTTGCCCAGGTTGGCAATCTCTTCTTCGGAAGCGGGATCCCGCAGACAGGCATAGTCAAAGCTGTTCACATTTAAGTAGAGGCTACGGTTTACCACCAGTGTGGCAGCAGTGGGATCCTGAAAAACATCCACCACGCAGCCTTCCCCCTGCTTCCGCACTGAGCCATCGACGATATCAAAGTAGCGAACACGGGCCAAATCGGATAGCAGTCGGTAAATATCCCGCTTATTGACCAGAGTTCCCGTATTCACAATACAGGGGGCACAGGGATGAGTGTCTGTCATAGGGCAGTCGGTCTCGAAAGGTCAATAGATTGAGAGCAAGCAAAGGAAAGCAAAATCAATAGTGTCTGCAAACCATCTCCAGAAACATCAATCCTCGGCAATTCTAGGCGCGGTTATAGCTGACAAGCAACAGAGACCCCAACTTAATCCCTAACTTCACAAAAACTTTAATCGGCTAAAGAGGGAAGAAGTAGCCTGCCCTGCCTTACCAAGTTAAGCCACTGCAACAACAGAACAACTCCCTCCATTTCGCCTACCCAGCGCTCAAACTGCTCTTGGGGAAAACTCAGTCATAACTTTGCTTTTATCGACTCTATCACAGCCTTCCCGAAAAGGGCACAGGTCACTACTAATCACTACTAAGGTGCAATCTCCAGGCAAAGGCAACAGAGGTTTGGCAGGGTTTTACCTACATCTTGTGGGAAGGTGAATAGCCGAGCGGCTTTAGACTCTAGATATCGCAGATGGGCCCCGAACAGATCATCTTCGGTTCAAACCTCTCCCCTTGTCCCCCTAGGAAGGATAGCATAGGACACCAAGCCCGCTGCCTAGAAATAGCGTTGACTCTTCGCCGGAGACGACTTTTGCCGTGGTAACCACTCCCCAACGCCAGACCCTGCCGGTTGTCGATTTTGCCGCCTTTCAGAAAGGAACGGCAGGTGAGCGGGAGCAGTTTGTCCGCCAGGTGGGGGAAGCCCTGCAGCAGATTGGCTTTTTTGCCTTGGTCAACCATGGCCTATCGCCGGAATTGATCCGGGAAGCCTATGAAGCCGCAGAAGCCGTTTTTCTTTTGCCAGAGCCAACCAAGAGAGCCTATGAGGATCCGGCGCTGCTGGGGCAACGAGGGTACACCCCCTTTGGCAAAGAACACGCTAAAGATCATCCCTATCCTGACATGAAAGAGTTTTGGCACATCGGGCGCGAAGGGGATCCCCACCTTCCTGCCAACATCTGGCCTCGGGAGGTGCCCCAATTTCGCAGGGTGATGCTAGAGCTGTTCGCCCAACTGGAAACCTGTGCCCAGGGACTGTTGCAAGCAATCTCTCTGTATCTGGGGGAGCCTGCCGAATACCTGCCCAAAGCGGCGGAAGGAGGAGCCAATCTCTTGCGGGTGATTCATTATCCGCCCCTTCCCGCTGAAGCCCCTCCCCAGAGTTTACGAGCTGCAGCCCATGAAGACATCAACTTGATCACGCTCTTGTGTGAAGCCACCGCGCCAGGGCTAGAACTTCTGCAACGAGATGGATCTTGGCTGCCCATTTCGGCTCTGCCCGGTCAGATCATTGTCGATGCCGGGGATATGCTGCAAAACCTCACCAATGGCCTGCTGCGCAGCACCACCCATCGGGTGACCAACCCCGACAACCCCCAAGAGCGCCGCTTTTCCATTCCCTTCTTTGTGCATCCGCGTGCAGAAGTGGATCTCACACCCTTGCCGACTTGTGTGGCCCGCACCGGCGGGATCCCTCGGTTCCCTTCCCTGACTGCCGGAGAATACTTGGCCCAGCGGTTGAGGGAAATCGGCCTGGCCGAGGCAGGATCCCCGCCCCAGCATTGATCCCAACTGGGGGTCTCTATGTTTCGGATCCCGGCCTTGCCCTACGAGTATGAAGTTCCCAGCCTGTCTCAGCTAGAAATCGCAGGAGCCCCGCACTGTACCCGTAGGGTCACTGCCGGGAGGAATGCGCTTTGATGAAGTACAATGAACTTATGAGCCAAGT